>JBJOFM010000287.1:0-4686 GCA_046048755.1 Bacteroidota bacterium
ATAGTTAAACCCACATAACCATGCGAATTAGCAGTACATTACCATTTAAATTTTTGCTGGTTGCTGCTCTCGTTTTTCTGTGCAGTAGCGCGACACAGCGAGTTCAAATTGCTCGAGTTAAATACAACGGTGGTGGAGATTGGTACAGTTCTAAATCGGCCTTAAAAAACCTAATTCGCTTTTCTAACAGTGCTAACAACACGAATATTCATCCGCAAGAATCCATCGTTTCCCTGCAGTCTGAGGATCTATTTCAGTTCCCATTCATTTTCCTAACAGGTCATGGAAACGTGGTTTTTAATGAAACCGAAGCGAGTAATTTGCGTAATTATTTACTGGGCGGAGGGTTTTTGCACATTTGCGACAATTACGGAATTGATCCGTACATACGGAGAGAGATGAAAAAGGTTTTTCCCGAACTAGAATTTACGGTGGTGCCATTTTCTCATCCGGTGTATCAGCAGCCCTTTACCTTTAAAAGTGGTCTACCCAAGGTGCACGAACACAATGGAAAAAATCCAGTGGGCTATGGACTGTTTTGGAAAAACCGACTGATTTGTTTTTACGATTACGAATGCGATTTAGGAAACGGCTGGGAAGATCCCGAAACCTACAACGATGATCCTGCGGTACGCGAAGGAGCATTAAAAATGGGTTGTAATTTAATCCATTATGCTTTTACACATTAATGGGAGAAAATCACAACCCAATAGCAATATTTGAACTATAGCAAATTCTTACTGAATCCAGATTTCAGAACGTCTTTCAACAATTCTGTTATCCAATTTCATTGGTTCTTGAGGAGGTAAAACCTTGATTCTAGCAGCAGGTACATTCATAACCTCGGTTAAATATTTCACTACAGCTTGAGAACGCTTTTGACTTAGTTTTTTGTTGTATTCAGCTCCGCCAATTTGATCGGTGTAAGACGAAACATTAAAAACAGTTGTAGGTGTTAATTTTCCAGTGATGGCCAAATTACCGTACCAACGAATTATTTCACGCTCATGAAACTTAGTTAATACCGCTAAATTCAAATCGAAATAAATACTCAATTTACCTACTTCGGTAGTAGCACTTCCAGCTTTCGCAATTTTCTCAACTTCGGCAATTTTTGCATTGATGGCAGCAAAAGAATCTTTTAAATTATTAGGAGATTGGCAGCATGCGCTTAACTTGTCGATTTCCTTCTGCATCTTGCCCAATTTCTTATTTACCAAATCCAATTCTTCGTCCATTTGCTTGTCGAAATAAGCAGAATAGTCTTCAGTAACAATACCTGATAACTTAGATTTCATGTATTGCTCTTTCGTCTTAATTCCACAGGATGAAACTAACAACACAACCGCCAACTGAACGATAACTATTTTTTTCATGTCGTCAAAGATAAAACTCCCTTAGTAAAGTATCAATATAGAAAACACACAATAAACTGAAGTATATGTCAAAATTTAATCCCGGGTTATTTTACTTCTCGCACCCAAACAGATGGAACAGCGGATTGGAAGTAAAACAAGTCTCGATTTGCTTCTTTTTCTGTGGCATAATCCTTCAAGAATACATAGAAACTCTTGTTGGTTGGATCAAACATTTTGAAAGAAATAACACCCTTTTTGTACAAATCTTTAATTTGCTTATTCGCTTTTGCTTCTGAGGTATGCAAACCAGCAACCAAATAGAAACCAGGAGCTGATTTAACTTTTTCTATGGGTTGAATTTTCAACAACACCGTATCTCTACCCAATCCCGCTGCCTTCAAATCGGCTAAACTCTTTACAATAACTTCGGAACGATCCGAATTCGTTACCCCGGAGAACCCATCTCCGTCTTCCCCATTTTTCGTTTCTTGTCCATCGCCTGAGCCATCTCCTGAACCATCACCATCTTCTGAATTTCCATTTCTCGGACCACCGCCCAAGGCAGAAAATCCTATGAACGTATGGAATTCGTGGGTATTCCCTAAAGCTATGCGTTGACTACCCGTTGGGGTAGTATAGGAATATGAAACTCGCACATCATCTTGGGGTTTAAATCCGATATTACCTCCAATTTGACCCAAATCATTGGCATTAAACCCAACCCAAAACTTTTCTTGGTACCAGGCACTTGCATTGAATTGCACACGGTAATAATCCCAATTGTATCCAGAAACTAACAACGAAGGCTTAATTACCAAATCCCCGCCCCCGTCAATATTAAATCCTAACAGCAACGAAGCTTGGGATTGCAATTGGTATGTTGCATTGTATTTGTAATACGTATAATCGAAGGTTGGAGCCGTTAATCGTGATATAGCCAAACCACCGAACCACTTTTCTCCATTTACAAATGCGGATGCTCTCAAATCGGCTCGAGTTACCGGCGGAGTTATAATCAAACTCTTGATGATATCGTCATTTCCGGAAATGTAAATCGCCTTAGACATATCAAACGATTGTCTGATTGCCCCCACGCTTACGCCCAAATTTAAATTGGTAGAACCGCCTAATGGCAATGAATAGGCATAGGTAGCATACGCATTGTGCGCCTCGGAAAATCCTACGCGTTCTCTCATGTAAAATAAACCGTACCCAGTATTCTTTGAAGGCACAGGCATGTTAATGTTTAACACGGTATGTTGTGGTCCTCCGGGAACCGCAGAAAACATTCGATTGTTAAAAACGGTGACATGTCCCTGGGTGTGGGTATTCATAGCTGCGGGATTAATCAACGAATAATCCATATAGTATTGGTCGAATTTAGCACCCATTTGCGCAAAACTCTGCATAGCTGTAAACAGCGCGATAGACCAAATTGTAATTTGTTTCTTTTGCATGACTCTCTTTATCTAATAACTTGAATAAAACCTCTGTATTCTTCTCCGGTAAATCGATTCTTCATATGATAGAAGTAAACCCCAACGGGCATCTGACCTCCGTCTGTATCCAATGCTTGCCAATCATTTTGATAGTTTTGGGTATAGTAAACACGTTTCCCCTGTCTATCGCTAATGGTAATATCGTACAACCAATAATCTTTCAATTCTGTTAAATCCCAAAATTCATTTTCACCATCTCCGTTCGGGGTTATTAAATTGGGAATTCGCACAAGCGGAGGATCTACAACCTTCACTTTTACAGAATCTTCCGATTCGCATCCGTTTGAATCTTTAGTGGATACTTTATACACCATGGTATCTAAGGGTCTAGCCGAAATCACCCGTAAGGTATCGGAATTGATCCACTTATTTGGACTCCATTTGAAGTCTTTAATACCATCGGTCCACAGTTTAGCAGCGGTACCTCGATAAATGGTTGTATCGTTAAATGCGTTTATTTTCGATGGTGGGAATGCTTGAACAAAAATGGAATCCAACGCCGTACATATTCCTGTCTTACCGGCAATCTTGTACCATCCTTTTCCATAAAATTTCCTATCCGCTAAATTACTTCCATCGTGCAACCAAGTAATGGTATCGGCACCGCTAATACTTACGTCAATGGAGTCACCCAAACATAAGGGCATGGTTCCACTAAAATTGATGTTCAATGTTGGTTTTACGGTGAATGGAATGCTCTGAACCATGGTGTCAGAACATCCAACATCGTTAGTAATTACATACGTTACATCGTGCGGCCCACCCGTAGTATAATGATACTTCGTAGGCAATGGTAAACTACCGTATTCGGTACCTTCAAAAACCCAAGTTCTTTTCACGATTGGAAGTGCAGATACACTGGCTGTATCGTTGAACAAAATAGAATCCGGGACACAATCGCCTTCGAAATAAAATTTAGCAATCGGACTGGGTTTGGTACCATACTGCCTAACCATACTGTCTGCACAACCGTGTATACTCACTCCATACAGTTTCACCGTATACATTTTAATGCTATCAAAGTGATGATTGACACTGGTAGCTGGCATCTCTGTATTACCATCGCCAAAATTCCATGCCGAATTAAATAAAGTATCGTTAGGATCTATGTCTACGATTTTATTAAAATAGAAATTGTTGTACTTTAAACATTGGATAGAATCGTTGGGGGTGATCGTATTGTCTAAATCAAAATACACCTTGGGCATATAAAAACTTCGCACCGTCTTTTCAATGGAATCCCTACAATATTCATTGGTAGTGGCATACATTTTTGTGGTATATGTCCCTGGGGCAGCGAATTTGTGTTTAATATCCTTGGTAAAGTATACATACGCGTTGTCTACCCGCCAGTTATAAGTCATTCGAGTATCTGGAATTCCCGCCGTTGGCAAGTGTGTGAACTCCGTAGAATCGCCAAAACACTTTTCTTTTGTTGTAAAATCGGCTTTGGGCTTGGGATGAACATACACCGTCATGGTATCAGACGACGTACAACCAGCATTTGTAACCACTGTCAGTCTAGTTTTGTAAGCACCCGCCGCCAAATAATCGTGCGACGCGCCGTACATGGTGGTATCAAAGGTTAAATCTCCAAAACTCCATGAATACGATTTAGCAAAATCCGCAGGATCTACCGTAGTTCTATCGGTAAAGGTGGTGGTTTCTTCAAAACATGTATGGGATTGCTCGTATTTAATTTTGGGATTATCGTAAATCCTTACCGGCTTGGTTAAGGAGTCTCTACAATAACCTCTTAAGCCTTGAAAATCAGAGTATATCATTATTTTCACTTGGTATAGACCTGGTGCTGCGTATTTTTTAGTTAT
>JBJOFM010000288.1:0-4601 GCA_046048755.1 Bacteroidota bacterium
GAACAACAGTCTGTTACTATTTCTATTATACTTTATTACCCAAACTGCAGGGGCAACTCCGCCACGCAAACCACTTTATCATTTGGCTCCACCCAGTTGGTACATTGGATTTAAAAACAACAACTTAGAAATCATTGCCCACGGCGAAGAAATCAGCCAATACACCATCTCCATGAAAGAGTATCCTGGGGTCACTATGGTAGGAACTTCGGGCAGTGCGAATCGACATATACTATACATCCAACTAAAAATTGACGCTACCGCAAAGCCAGGGGAATTGGAATTTTCGGCCAATCCAACCAACATGCAGGACAAACTTCGCAAAGGTTTTTCATTCAATTATCTGTTAAAAAGCAGAGCTCCTGTAGCCCAACAAGCCCCATCCGTAGAGCAAAAAGACGTAACCTACCTCATCTTACCTGATCGATTCTGTAATGGGGACGCCGATAATGACCGCGCACCCGTGAATTTCAATGTTAAAAGAGATCGCGCCGCCTTAAAAGGTAGACACGGGGGAGATATCGCCGGAATTCAGTCGAAAATCCCCTACCTAAAAGACCTTGGAATCACTACCTTGTGGCTAAATCCCGTTCAAGAAAACGATCAGCCCGAAGAGAGTTTTCACGGATATGCAATTACCGATAATTATACCATAGACCCACGATTGGGCAGCAACTCAGAGTACTTTGCCTTGTGCGATGCTTTACGAAAAGAAAATATGAAAATGGTGATGGACATCATCCCCAATCACATCGGCGATAAACATTGGATGTTTGCGAATTACGATACCGGTTGGTTCAATCACAAAGATTCATTTGTGAAAACCAATTACCGCGCTCAAACGGTGATGGATCCGTATGCATCGCCCAGAGAAAAATCCCTCAATGTAGACGGTTGGTTTGTGCAAACCATGCCGGATTTTAACCAAAATAACCCACACATTAACGCGTATTTGAAACAATTATACTTGTGGTGGGCCGAAGCAGCGAAACTCAGTGGATACCGCATCGACACGTATCCATACCCGGACCAAAACTACATGAACGACCTAGTAGGCACCTTACTTTCCGAATTCCCAAACCTTACCGTTTTTGGGGAAACCTGGGTTCAAACCGTACCTACCCAAGCTGCATTTTGTAAAAATAATATCCGTGGTTTTGAAAACAATACCATGCCCGGAATTACGGATTTTGCCCTTACTTGGGCCATCCATGACGCTTGTTATAAGCCTACCGGATGGTCGGATGGATTAAACAAAGTTTACCAAACCCTTTCCGAAGACTTTTTGTATGCCGATCCAGGAAAACACTGCACATTCTTAGACAATCATGATTTAACCCGCTTTTATTCTACTGCCGGAGAGAACTTCGACGCATGGAAACGCGGCATTTCCTTATTGTTTTTAATGCGTGGTATGCCTTGTATTTATTATGGTACAGAGATTTTAATGACGGGAAAAACCGATGTTACCGATGCCAATGTACGATTTGACTTCCCCGGAGGTTGGAGTTCAGACCCGGTGAATAAATTCACCGCGAAAGGTAGAACCGCGAAAGAAAATGAGGCTTTTAACTACATTAAAACATTGGCAAAATTACGTCAAACCAATCCGGCTTTGAACAAAGGGAAAACTAGACAGTACGCCGCAATCAACAATACCTATGTTTTGGTTCGATACAGCGATAAAAACAGCATTATCGGACTATTCCACCAAGGCGAAAAATCCACGCAAGTAGATTTAACCTTGTATTCTGAATCGTTCAAGGGTTTTAAAAGGATGAAAAATGTTTTCACTGGGGAAACTTTTGCTATTCCGGAGAAACTAAATCTAGATGCCAACGCGAGCGCCGTTTTTGAATTGATTCCATAAACATAAAAACTATTGCAACCGGTTATTATCCAAGCAATTAAACACGTTGCTAAAACTAGAAACATTTTGGCTGTGGCCGTCAGCTGAAAGCTTTTTGATTGTAGCTTTTAAGCTTCAACCGACATCAAGGATTTGAACTGAAGCAATCGGAACCTTAAATCATCTTCCGTAATAGCAGCCAATTTGGTGGTTCCAAATTGCTCTACACAGTAGCTGGCCATAGCACTTCCGTAAACGATAGCGGTTTTCATTGCCTCAAAATCCGTTCTATCCACACTGGCAAGGTACCCAATAAATCCACCGGCAAACGTATCACCCGCACCGGTTGGATCAAACACCTCTTCTAAGGGCAATGCCGGACAGAAAAACACCTGTTCTTTTCCTTCCTGAGATTCTCCAAACAACAACGCTCCATGTTCACCTTTTTTGATAATCAAGGTCTGAGGACCCATGGCGCGTATTACCCTGGCTGCTTTCACCAAACTATATTCTCCACTCAATTGTCTAGCTTCTTCATCGTTGATTGTTAATACATCAACGCGTTTCAACACCGCTTTTAAATCCTCCAACGCAATATCCATCCAAAAGTTCATGGTATCTAAAACCACCAGTTTTGGCTTTTTCGTGAGCCTATCTAAGGTAGTCAGCTGCACTTGGGGAGATAAATTACCCAACATTACAAATTCGGGCTGCTGCCAATTTTCCGGAATAATTGGATCAAAATCGCCCAAAACGTTCAGTTCAGTAACCAACGTATCACGACTATTCATGTCCATGCGGTACTTCCCATGCCAGAAAAAACTCTTTTCTCCTGCTTTTATTTGCAATCCAGAAACATCGGTTCCACGAGACTTCAGGGTATCAACAAAGTTAAAATCGAAGTCATCGCCCACTACCGCCACCAAGCCTACGTTCTTATGCAACAAAGTGGTTGCCAAGGAGATATAAGAGGCTGCTCCACCAACAATTTTACCTGTACTTCCGAAGGGAGTATCGATCGCATCAAAGGCAACCGAACCAATAACTAAGAGGCTCATGAAATATTTTTAAAAAATTTTCACAAAGGTATTGAATCGAAAGCAAAATCATACTATTTTTGCACTCCCATCGAATACGAGAAAGCGCCATTGGCACAATCTCAAAACCGGTATAAACTCCTTGATAGCTCAGCCGGTTAGAGCGAGCGGCTGTTAACCGCTAGGTCGTTGGTTCGAGTCCAACTCAGGGAGCAAAAAGCCTCACAGAAATGTGGGGCTTTTTTTGTGTGTTTTGTAGATTACACCACGTTTCTAATCCACGGGCTTAAACGGCTTGGTAACAATAATAGGTAGAAACGCATTATGTAAAGGCGTACCTTTAAAAGTAGCAAACATAACACCTCTAGTAGTGGAGAGAGCTATGTTGTTTATGACATCTACCAACCCATGTGGCAAAGTAAGTTCGCCCGAGGATTCAGATTTGATGAACTCACCAACGTTCTTTAACTCAAATATGCAGCTCACCGAAATGCCTCCCAATACTTGAGATAGATCTTCCGTGAGTATTTCAACATGAACGATGGCAAACAAGCGCTTATTGAGAGCATCTAATTTGGTTTCTATATTTATATTAAAATTAAAGCTGCCATGATGAATTGCCCCCCCTGAAGTGGGTATTTGCAAATTACTAGCAAGTAACTCTATACCCTTTAGTTGAATATCAATATCCATACTTTTCAACGGTTCTGTTTTCTTTCGTTTCATTTTATAAGAAATTATTGCTCAACCCGTGCATGGCTTCTATATCGGTTTGTCCCCATAAGAAATTGGATCTTCATTCACGGCATAATTTTTCGTTGAATAGGTAGTGTACTGGTATGAAGCGACAGAAAATGTATTTGTATAGACATCCTTTACCTGTTTTTGCGCAAAAAGTGCAGCAATCTCCACACCGAGAACCTGTGAAATTTGGACTAGTGTATCAACCGTAAAGTTGTGTGCGCCACTCAACCACTTTGATATTTCAGGTTGAGTTTTGTTTAGCTCCGAGGCAAATCGAGTCTTTGACCAACCTTTAGACCTGATGAGATCTTCAATATTGGCAGCCAATTGCATTTTGACATTTGTCTGCTCCATTTCCAAAGGAGTTACCTCATCCAATAATTCTTGCAATATTGGGCTGTTATATTCTCTCGCTTTCATGATGTTGTCTGTTATGTTTGTTATTCTTCGTCTTCAAAAAAGTAAAAATTACCTTCTAGCTCTGGCTTGTCTCTCGACAAGTATATTTCTCCGTCATCCATTCGCCTTGCAATGTCTTTGGCGTATTCAATCATTCTTGTAGCTTCCTCAGTCAACTTTGGATCATCCTGCCAAGCTATTGTGTCCTTTGTTTTCAACCCGCCACCACCGAGAATTACAACATCTGCTCCATATCTAATACAATAAAGCCTTAAATTCTTATCTGGCAGGTCATACAATGCACAAACAAAATCACCATACTTACCTTCAAAATGCTTGAAATATGAATGCCTTGCTCCATGCTTAGTACCTATTAGCTTCAGTCTGTTATTTATATCTTTTACTTCCTCCCTGAAATCAGCTATGTTTTCATTTATAAAAACATCATACAAAGTCAAACCTCCTCTTTCTGGGACAATAGAGTACACAGTACACTGCATTCCACTTAAAGGGTTCAATTTGACAATTTCGTATTCCACCTATCTTAATGTGATTAAATAATGTTTTAATTT
>JBJOFM010000289.1:0-3708 GCA_046048755.1 Bacteroidota bacterium
GGCATGGTCATATCCCGTGTTTCGATCGATGGTTGCACGGTACCGCGCATCGATCAAATTTATTAGCTCCGTTGATCCAAATTCAATGATTCGATATTGCGCACTCTGAAACCCAGAAGCCGGGGTTAATGTATTCCGAAACTTCATGTATTGTTCCTTCTCCATGCCATCACCCATAATGGTAAACGATGAAGAAAGCATATCGAAATAACGACTTATTCTCCGCAACTTCTCAGTAAAAAACGCAGCATCCACCGTTTCCTTTTCCGCCACTTGGTCCAGTTCCCATAACACCATTTTAAACAACAACTCGTTAATTTGATGATACATAATAAAGACCATTTCATCAGGCTGATTGGTGCGCTGTACCTGCAAACTCAACAATGCATCAGGTAAAATATAATCCCAATAGGTTATAGGATTGTTCCAAACCAATCCTTCTAAGTGGGTATCGGTGTTTTGACCTATTTTTTGGAACTTCTCGTCCAATCTCCGTAAAATATCTTCTCTATTGTCCATAAAATCCTAATCGATTAAATCGGTATATCCTGTAAAATGTCTGCAATTTAAGCCCGAATCTTGGAATAGCACCAAAAGTAATGATACCAATTTCAAAATTGAATTTCATCATTTCATCCCATTAAGGAGATACTGTGTTTCTACTAAAATTAGGCAAATAAACCCTACTCCGTTACAGTGTACCTCGTCTTGCTTGCTCGGCTTCAATACTCTCAAACAATGCCTGAAAATTACCTTTACCAAACGACTTGGCTCCTTTGCGTTGAATAATTTCAAAAAACAATGTAGGTCTATCTTCTACGGGCTTCGTAAAGATTTGCAACAAATACCCATCTTCGTCCCGATCAACCATAATTCCCCAACGCTTCAACTCCTCCATATCTTCTTCAATAATTCCTACGCGTTCCTTCACCGTATCGTAATAGGTTCCGGGTACATACAAAAATTCAACTCCGCGCTTTCGCATCTCCGAAATCGTTAAAACAATATCGTCCGTAGCTACTGCAATATGCTGACACCCAGGTCCTCCGTAAAAATCCAAATATTCTTCCACCTGAGACTTCTTCAACCCAAACGCCGGCTCGTTAATAGGAAATTTAATTCGGCCGTTTCCATTGCTCATTACTTTACTCATTAACGCAGTGTATTCGGTAGAAATATCTTTATCGTCAAACGTAATTAAATTGGCAAATCCCATCACCTTAGCATAAAAATTCGCCCAGGTATTCATCGCCCCTAATTCCACATTTCCTACCATGTGATCTATGTATTTCAAACCCGTAGATGTGGGTTGATATTCTGTCTTCCAAGCTTCGTAACCCGGCATAAAGACACCTTGGTAATTCTTTCGTTCCACAAATACATGTACTGTATCCCCATAGGTATGTATTCCACTTCGAACTACCTCTCCATCGGAATCCATTAATACCTCCGGTTGCAAATACGGCTTAGCCCCCCGTGATGTGGTTTCCTCAAATGCCTTTCGCGCATCCTCTACCCACAAAGCAATAACCTTAACTCCATCGCCGTGTTTGCGAATATGTTCTGAAATATCAGAGCCTGAATCAAAGGGCGTGGTTAGCACCAACCGAATTTTATCCTGAACCAGTACATACGAAACCCGATCTTTCAACCCCGTCTCCAAACCAGCATACGCCAACTCTTGAAAACCAAACGCTGTCTTATAGTAATGAGCCGCTTGCTTGGCATTTCCAACATACAATTCCACATAATCGGTACCATTTATTGGTAAAAAATCTTCGGCTAAATCAAACAATTTATCGCCCGAATAATTAAAATTCTCAACCTGTGTTAAATCTGCTATTTCATTCATAATCATAGTGTTTTAAGAAATAATCCAACTCTTATAATAATCTTTCACTTCATAGTTTAAAGCATCCGCCGTAATTTTTAACGGATTAAACGGATCAATCATTACGGCCAATTCCCCCGTTTCCTTTTTGCCAATACTCCGTTCAATGGCTCCCGGATGTGGACCATGAGGAACCCCACCTGGATGCAACGTAAACTGACCCTTTTCGATGTTGTTTCTGCTCATAAAATCACCGTCTACATAGTACAAAATCTCCTCCGAATCTATATTGCTGTGATGGTACGGAGCCGGAATAGCATCGGGATGATAATCATACATCCGAGGCACAAAAGAACACACCACAAAATTTCTACCCTCAAATTGTTGATGAATGGGAGGTGGCATGTGAATTCTACCCGTTATCGGCTCAAAATCGAAAATCGAAAACGCATAGGGATAATTATAACCATCCCACCCTATTAAGTCAAACGGATGATTACCATATACATACGGATAAATCAATCCCCTTTTTTTAATTTGAATCAAAAAATCCCCTTTTTGGTCGATGGTTTCAAAATTTTCAGGATATCGATAATCGCGCTCGCAAAAAGGCGAATGTTCTAAGTATTGTCCAAATTCATTTCGATACCTCTTTGGCGACCGAATTGGGCTGTGTGATTCAATAAACAACAATCGATTATTGGAATCATTAAAGGATAATCGATAAACCGTACCCCGCGGAATAATTACATAATCCCCATACTCAAATGGTACTTGACCATACATAGTATGCAACACTCCGCCACCCTCATGAACAAACAACAGCTCATCGGAGTCAGAATTTTTAAAGAAATAGTCTTCCATGCTCTGGGTTGGTCTAGCAATACCAATCTGCATGTCGTCATTAACAAAAAAAACTTTCCTACTCTGCAAATAATCACCCGTAGGCTCAACATCAAAACCCTTAAAACTAAGGCATTTCAAGTTGTCTTCTACCGCAATTTTTGGCCGAAAATCCACGGCATCCCCAATGGACTTCACCATCGTTGGCGGATTTAAATGATATAACAGAGACGAAGTACTTGAAAAACCTTCGGTACCAAAAAGTTCCTCATGGTACAATTCCCCGTTGGGTTGCCTGAAAACCGTATGTCGTTTTTTGGGTATGGTTCCCGCTCGCTGATAAATTGGCATAATTGCCAACAAAAGTATTAGGCAGCCAACCTCTAATTACTGATAATTGTCAGTCCCTTATCCGATTTTTATCAGTTAAACGTTCTGACGGATGTTACTACCAGCAACAGGTTGAATTCCAAATAAACGAAAAAATCCAATTACTCCTTCCCAAAACCAAATTCTCTCCAAAATCGGATTAAACCAATCGGTTAAAATACAGAACTGTCTGTCATACGGTGCGATATGGTGCCCAGCATGATGTTTTGGCGATTGTATCAATCGCATCCGCTGCAAAAATGTTATGAATTTTCCATTTTCCTGTACTGTTCGATGAGCCCACATATGAAACACATTCGCTTGAGCCGCATAACATAAAAATATTGCCAACTTCCATGAAAACTCACCCGTAACCAAAACAGAAACGGTATAAATTATTACCCCCAACAACCAACTTGCTTTTGTTAAAAACCAATAATTACGTTTTGTCATGTGGCGCGGGTCTTGATGATGGAGAATATTAATCTCAATCACCATCTTGCCTACAAAGGGCATATCTTCTTTTCCATACTGATCCATCCAAAAATGAACAAACCCAGTAGTTAAATCGGCCAAAAAAATCCACAATAGCAATTCGCCGGCACCTTGGAGCATTTCTATAACAGTCATCAAGACGCAAACTATTGAATTCCTATGGGTTGTAC
>JBJOFM010000290.1:0-2500 GCA_046048755.1 Bacteroidota bacterium
CGTATATGCTCCTTTTACTTCTCTTCTAGAATCTACAATATAGCTCATCGAAATAATTCCTTCGGCATTTTTGGTAACTACTACGGAGGAGTCGTCAAATTGAATTTCTTCTCGCACCACATCGGGATTTTTACTCGCTTCAAAGGTGGTTAATAAATCCGCTTTAGAGATATTCGCCTGATTCATGAAGATGGGAGTAACTGGATTGAAGTATTGCAGTAGTTCGGAATAAGCACCCGATTGGAATAGCTCGTAAAAGGACTTCATATAGGCAATCAATTCAATTTTTTCTTCGGGAGTCACCAACGTTTTTAGCATTTGTTGTGCCGTTTGAATAAAGTTTCCTTCCGGATGGGTCTGAATATAACTGCGCAAAGCTTCTTGAGTACCGGTTCTCGCCGCCACATTAAATTCTACGGAATCCAACATGTAAAAAGCTTCGTCTAAGTGCATTCCTCCCAAGGATTCCATGGATTCTATGTATTTAGACAAGGTGGATTTTGAAGGATAGGAGATGGCTTGAATCCACAATTGATCGTCTTGCTCGTTTATTTCTTTCATCCTAGCCCTTGCCAAAGCAGAATAATTTCCGCTGGGGAAGGTGGCTAAGTAGGATTGATAAGCTTTAAGATTGTCTTGGTTTTGAGCTAATTTCCAACGCTGGTGTTCGTCATTATAGTTGTATAGATACCAAGCACCCCAAACAACAACGGTTGTAGCAGAAACAACCACCAACCGGGTAATCCATTTTTTTACTGAACTTTTGGAATTTAGAATTTTATCGAGTTCCTGAATGAGTTCTGCTACCTCGGATTGAAAGGACTCTGGCAAGTCGGATTCTGCTTTTTTTGCCTCTTCCAACGCCTCAGCCCATTGTTTCGTTTCTTTATACTGTTTTGCTTTTTGTAATGCTTTTTGCCCCAAAGCAGATTTAATTTCTCGGGCGAGGTTAATAATTTCATCCGATGGATTTAACTCCAGTGCTCGTCTAATTTGCACATTGGCTTCGTAAATTTCGCCAAGTTTAAAAGCGGCTAAGGCTTTTTTGTAGTGAATTTCGTGCTGGGCATTGGGGTTATTTTCCACGGGTTTGCGAGAATTTTCTAGGGATTAATTGGATGGATGTCCGGCGTCGTACCAAGATTTAAAAGCCGCTAAATCGGTCTGACTCAACCCAGCTGGAGGCATGGTTTTTTTAACATACACTTCGTCGTAAATATGCTTGATATGATCCTGTATGGATTTGTCGTTAGAAGGATCGTACAGCCAAGAACCAGCGTTATATGTACCGTTACTATGGCAACTGGAGCAATTATTATCGAAGGATGCCTTCATGGTTGGGTTGGTGAATGCTGAACTTTCTTTGGTTTCGCATGAAAAAAGACTAAAAGAAAGGCCGAAGGAAACGAAAACAAGTGCAATGGAAAGCTTTTTAAGTTGCATGGTGTAAAGATATTATGGGTTTGTTGAATTTGTTGGGCTAGCCACGCTAAATACCAACAATAATGTTGACATTTTTTTGGGCTGTTCAGGCGGGTATACACATTTTTGGAATCCTGCCCCCATTGAATGTCAATGAATTAATCGAATATTTAACGAACTAAAACGTAGTAATATGCTTCAGTGCTTCACGTTTCGATAATCCGGATAAGGCATTTTCGTGTTTTGATACAAAATCGATTACCCATTGGGAGTTGGTGCGGGCATATTGCCTCAATGCCCAGCCAATAGCTTTCCGAAGGAAAAACTCTTTATTCTGTAGGTGAGGGAGAATCGCTTGGGTTAGAAATTCCGTATCGGTGGCCGCTCCGCATTTCAATTGTACGATTATTGCGGTTCGATTTTCCCAGAAGTTGTTGCTTTGGATTAGCGGTTGAAAGTGGTGGTATAAAGAATCAGGGTACTTCTTTACTATTTTGCTCAGTACTGAGCCGGCCAGTGCATCCACTGAATCCCACCAACTCTTATGCGGAATGAGTTCTAGGATTTGGGGGATATGAGTTGGTGATAGCTGTTTTTGGGATTTTTCGAGTAAGGTGAGTGCAGCATATTGAAATTCGCGTTCGGGGAGCGACCACAATTCATGGATAATGACAAACAGTGATGTTGGGTCTGGTAGATTTGCTTTTACGAGTAAATCGGCCAATAAATCGGCCCTTAGTTGTGAAGTTAAACCCAAGAATTGGAAATGGTTCTTCATGTATTTTGCCATGGGTTCAGCTTTCTCAGGGTTGGCGTGTAGCGCAAACCGTTGCATGACCTCTGCGGTCCAGGCCTGATAACTCATTCTGCGAATTTACCGCCTATTCAAATGTATTTAGCGTATTGTGTTTGGTAATTTTAGGATTACTTTGGTGCCTTGGGGCAGGTTGTTTTCTATGCGTATATCGGCTTGTAGCTGGGGGAGCAGTTTGAAAATAAGATTGTAGCCAAAACCATAACTTCGGTGTTCGATTGCATTCTTGTGTTTGATTTTAAAATTCTTACGATTCAATTGTTC
>JBJOFM010000291.1:0-12265 GCA_046048755.1 Bacteroidota bacterium
AGCCAACATCGCCCCAATAAATTCAGTAAGATCTCTGCCTTCTACGTAGCTAAAAACGATGCCCCAAACTATTCCCAGCGGGAAACCGTTGGCAAACATTAGCAGCGGCCATATACTTAAAGGAGTAAAGGGTAGAAGCCACAAGGGGATAGAGGCGGAAAATAATAATGTAATTAATTGGCTGCGTCTATTGCTGCGTTTTAGTTGACCGATCCACCCAATTCCAAAAAACTTACTCAATGTATACCCCAATAATTGAGCCATCACCATCCAACTTTTGATATTCCAACCCCAGAGAGTTTCTGCGTAGATAAACCCAGCAAACGGTTTGCGAATAGCATACATGCAGGAGTAGGTTGCAAATGCTACTAAACCCAGTAATATCGCGGTAATTACCTTGGATTTCATGCGCTGGTTTTTTTAGGAGTTGACCAGTAGTTGTTGTTGAGTATATTTTGTTCGTGGGGATTTACGAACTGCAAAGGGCATTTTAATTTTAGTAATAGGTGGTCGATTTCTGCAAAACCTAAATTTATTTCGTTCGCAAAATGTGCATCGGAACTCTTAATACAAGGAATTCCTTCGCTGGATAGATATTCTAGAATTTTGGTTCCAGGATAGGGGAGAGATCGATTTAGATAATAAATGGGTCTCGAATTAATTTCCACCAAGTCTGTTCCATTGTAGAAATTTTTAAAAATTTCAATGATGCTTTGCTCAAACCATGTTTGAAGGGGTTTGAACGCATCCATTTTACTCGCGTTGATTATGATTTTGTCCAAATGGCCCAAGATTTTTTGGCAAGGGGATCGAAATTTGAACAACTCCTCAATGCCATTCAAGTAATCCGTTAACAAGGATTTCAAGTTCTTGTTGTACAATTCATGCAATCGGCAGAATTGCGCAAAGTCGCCATCGATTTCTAGGTAACCCCCAATTTCATGCTTGGGCATGGGATTAGCTAAATAATGAACGCTAGCGATAATATAATCGGCATTCACCACTTCTTTAAACTCCAATGCCGGAAAACCTTTGCCCGGAATGTAATCTATTTCCCAACCGCTATACAGGGCTATTTCTTTCTCGAAATGTAATTTCAGGGATTTGATTTCCTTGGTGTATGCTTGAACGAGGTTGCGTTTCATAGACCAAGAGGATGGAAATGGAAGCGGCGCATGCGAACTGAATCCAAGGTATTCCCATTTTAAATCCAATGCCGCTTTGATGATAGCAATCGGTTCGGAACCACCATCGCAGTAATTGGTATGGGTGTGCAGATTCATGTGCTACGATAGTCGGACATAGATGTTTAATTGAAATGTTGGAATTGTTATTGAATTTCTAATTTTCAAAATATTTTCAACCCAATCGGCCAGGTTGTTGAATTATAACTTATTGTTTGTTAATAATTTGTTGCCATATAACTGTAAACATTATGGTAACAATGAATTGAAGATTCTATAAACGGATTACTTCGGTTTTCGTTCTAATATGCAAGAACTATGGCCAAGCAAAAAGTTAACGCAAATCGAAAAATTTTTGTATTAGATACTTCGGTAATTCTTTACGATCACCAAGCTATTTTGCAATTTGACGAACACGACGTAGCCATACCCATTTCGGTATTGGAAGAATTGGATTCCTTTAAAAAAGGGAACGATAATTTGAAATTTATTCAAAATCAATTCAATGAGAATTCAAAGGATTTTAATAAAATAAAAGATCTGGTTGATAACGAGAAGTTATTGGTAACACCCTTGGCCTATATTCGGGGTAGAAGTTTATCCCATATCATGTTTATTGTGGACGAAGCCCAGAATTTAACACCGTTAGAAGTGAAGACAATCATTACGCGAGCGGGAGAAGGAACGAAGATCATCTTTACGGGCGATATTCATCAAATCGATACACCTTATCTAGACGCTCAATCCAACGGGCTTTCCTACTTGATTGATCGATTGAAAGGCCAGTCCCTCTATGCACACATTACCCTAGAGAAAGGGGAGCGTAGTGGTTTGGCAAATATCGCCAATCAGTTATTATAAATGAGTTTACGTAACTAAACCTTTCCGTTATGGCAGTTTAAGTCACAGCATTGACTGTTGGCGTTATAATACTTAACCGCTATTTATGACTAATTCCTGAAACGAAGAAGTTGATTACCGGTTCTAAATTAGCAACAATTTGAGTGTAAGGGGCAGTTCTTAATTCTTCGTAGGTCTGTGCACCCGTTAAAACACCGATATTAAATCCACAACCGGCGGAAAAGCCTTCGTATAAGTCGCTTACGGTATCGCCAATTTTCATTACATGGTGAGAATATTGGGTGTTCGTAAGTTGCATGGCCTTGTGAATCATGTTGGGATGGGGTCTTCCCAATTCCACTTCGTCCGATCCTATATAACCGTCAATTACTTTTGAGAGTTGCAAAGTGTTCACTATGGTAGTAGCCACGTTTCGCTCAAAACCCGTATTTAAGTAAATTTTCGTGTTGAATTTTCTCATTGTGGCGAATAATTCGGCCGTGTAAGGCATCAAGGAAATATTGTTGGGGTCTTTGTATAACTCATTCAATTCCTGATTGAAATAATTAACTAAACGGGTAATAGTTTCAGTATCAGAAGGTGCACCAGCAATAGAGCAAAGCGTTTGAAATGCCGTATTTTTCGGAATTCCCATTACTTGATCCGCATCCCGTTTGGTAATGCTTACATTCAATAGGTTTTGCATGGCATTGATGGCCGCTTGTTGAACCAATCCACCGTCATTGATGGTTGTACCTGCCATGTCTAAAACTGCTAATTTTGGTTGCATGGTTCAAATCAATCGCTGCAATGGTAGTACATTGTTATTGAGAGGTTAAATATTGGTTAATGTTGTTGAATTAAACTGGGGGTAACTTTACGGAAATACAGAATATAGAAGTTTGGAGTATGGATTACTTCGAAATGAACGTAGGAATATTGTGGGCCGATAGCCAGTACACCCCTTGGAAAGAAAATATTGATTTGTCAACGGTTGAACGCATGGGAGCGTCTTTGTTGGAAATAGGATGCTCGGTTACCATCATACATATGGAGGAATTAACTACCGAGTTTGCGGAACGATTAAAAGGATTCGATGTGCTATTGAATATGTGTTATGGTTATCTCGAACATTCCCAAGCCGATGTGGCGTTTTGGTTAGACTTGAATCGAGTTAAGCATCTTTCATCTTCGGGAAAAAGTCAGCAGCAAGCGGGTAATAAATTAAAAGTGGAACACATGTGCATGGATCTAAATATACCGGTTCCTGTATCGTTGGTTTCGCCCGAAGAAGTGATTTTCTCCTATTATTACATAGCAAAACCCATTCAAGGTGGATGTCATCGGGGTATAGAAATTGTCCCTGGTGAAATTGTTATGGATAATTGGAATTATTGGAGAAAGAATGGTTTTATCATTCAGCCGTATTTAACCGGTAGAGAATTTACCGTTGGGGTTATGCCTAATGCGCTTGGAAATCACTTTGAAGCTTCCGAACCCATTGAAATCGTGCCATTCCCAGAGCGTGATATTTATATCGCCGGACAGAGTTTTGGTAGTACCCAACGTTTAGTAAAACCGGAAGTAGAACCAGAAATAGCGAGTAAATTGAAGGAAATCGCGTTAAAAGCGCACAGAATGTTGCATCTGGAATATTACAGTCGTTGTGATTTTCGATACCACAATGGAACCTGCTATTTGTTGGATGTGAATACCATGCCCAATATGCATCCTCGATTGAGTATGTACCCTGCTATGTTGCAAGAATCTGGAATAGCAATGAGCGAATTTATGGCCAGAGTGCTTCGCAGATTTCGATTATTGGAATATGGGAAAACCATGGCAGACGAATTAGTGATGCACGAACTTCAAAAAAATTAACGTTTGTAGATTATTTGTATGTAAATGATTCTGTTTGGGGTTGGTAAATTCGAAAGGAATGGAAACTAAATTTACATCCACGGAATTGCAGATGAACAAGTAAAAAAAGGAATAAAAAGTAGTGGAGAGTTTTTGGGTTGAAAAGGGATCTGCAATTGCAGGTCCTTTTTTATTATTTCAAATTGTGGTAGACGTTTTGTACGTCATCGTCCCCTTCAAGGCGCTCAATAAGATCCAACACTTCTGGTGCTTGTTCGTCTGTAAGGTCAACGTAGGTATTCGGGATGTATTGTAATTCCGCGGTAGCGACCTCAATTCCCATATCTTCCAATGCTTTACCCATCGAACCATAGGAAACGAAGTCGGTGTACACATAAATTTCTTCCTCGTCCACGGCCAAATCTTCGCAGCCATGGTCGATCAATGAAAATTCAAATTCTTCAATATCCATGCCTTTCAACGCGGATGTATTGATTTTGAAAACTCCTTTTCGTGTGAAAATAAAATCCAAGGAACCGGTTTTTCCCATGGCACCGCCGCCCTTATTAAAGTGCATGCGGATGTTGGCAACCGTACGGGTGTTATTATCGGTAGCGGTTTCAACCAAGATGCCTACACCGTGAGGGCCGTAACCTTCAAATCGAACCTCTTCATAATCGCCTTCGCCTTTGGTGGTGGCGCGTTTAATGGCTGCATCCACGCGATCCTTGGGCATGTTTACACTCTTGGCGTTTTGTATCGCGGTGCGTAAACGGGGGTTGTAATCGGCATTGGGACCGCCTTGCTTAACGGCGATGGCAATCTCTTTTCCTAAACGGGTAAACTGCTTGGCCATGCGGTCGAACCGCGCAAACATTTTGTGTTTTCGTTTTTCAAAAATCCTTCCCATAAAAGTGCAAAGATACGCTATTTTGGACAGGTTAGGCAGTGCCGGTCTTTGGCGGGGAAATGCGCTTTAATCGGAATTTCAAATTCAGGATTTGTAGGATCGTTGCAAATAATACCAATGCTGTAATTAGAATATCCTTTTTTCGTGACGGTATCGAAAATTACTTTTACCATCATCGACTCACCCGGCTGCAATTCTTTTTTCGGGGCTTTTACCGATATGCATCCGCAAGAGGGATCCATGTTGTAAATTTTGAGCAATTGTTTTCCGGTGTTGGTGAATTTTATTTCGGTGGTGATTACGTCTCCGGCCTCGGAAATCATCCCAAAATTATGTTCTTTTTTATCTAAGACTAACTTGGGTTGTTTGGCCAATTGGGAAGCCGAATATTTCGGGAAAAATTGTTTGCGTGAGAACGTGACGAATACCGATCCGTAGGGTAGGGCTGGACTGCTTGTATTCATAGGGATTTCGAAGGTTCCGAAACCGTAGTAGTTGATTTTTCTGCCGTCGATGGCAACTTGTACTTTTCCCCGTTCTTGAGGTTCCAAGGTAGTTGGCCATTGTAATATCTTAATGTAGGGGGGCAAAATACCTGGATCCAATGCGAAAATATTTATAGCAGAAGGTGTTTCGTTTGTGACAAACAACGATTGGGTATCGATTCGATTATCGTACAACGGTGAAAAACTCAAAGCCGGTTTTGAAAAAGTTACTTTGCCGTAGTTGTATTTGATTTCGGTATTGGATTGTAGGTCCGTGTTTTCGCGGTATACATCGCCGGAGATATCCAGAAATACCATAGGACTTTCGAGTGAGTTGGAATACACGGTAATGGATTTGGTAAAGGTCCCTAATCGGTTGGTAGTTTCGTATCGTGCTGTAACGTAGCCTTGTTCCCCGGGTTTAACAGTATCGGTGCTCCATTCCGGTGTGGTGCAACCGCAAGAAGTTTCTACTTTATTAAGTACTAACGGCGCATTTCCAGTATTGGTGAATCCAAATTTATGGCTGGCGAATTTGATGTTTTCATTGATTGGGCCAAAATCAAAGCGGGTATGGTCGAACGATATTTGGGCGCCTTTTGGTTTTGCAGCATTTCGAGCTACGGGATTTTGTGCGGTAAGGTTAGTTGCATTTATTAGAGCTATTATTAAGGTTAGTCCAAGATTTCGAAAAGAAATAGGGGCGATTTTTGATATAATTGGTAACATCATGGAGTAATAGTTGGTGTTCTTGATTGTTTTAACGAATTTTACAAAATTAATACCAAAGCGAAACAAAGTGGCGTAAATAATGACGAAAGCATGGATAAAAGGTTGCTTTTGGTAGAAATTTAGCGGTGTATCGGCAAGGTGTAAACCCCAAATGCAGAAAAACATTGAATTTTTTTGAGAAAGGGGTTGATTATGAAAAAAAATAAGCTTAATTTTGCCGTCCTTTTTAGGAAATATATGCCTACCATTCAACAGTTAATTAGAAAAGGTCGCCAGGAAACCGTATGGAAGAGTAAGTCTCCTGCGCTCGATTCTTGTCCCCAGCGCAGAGGTGTTTGTACACGTGTATATACTACCACTCCCAAGAAGCCTAATTCGGCTTTGCGCAAGGTTGCTCGTGTTCGTTTGTCGAACGGAAAGGAAGTGAATGCTTACATCCCTGGCGAGGGTCACAACTTGCAGGAGCACAGTATCGTATTGGTACGTGGTGGCAGGGTGAAAGATCTTCCTGGAGTACGTTATCACATTGTACGCGGTGCATTGGATACTGCGGGAGTTGAAGGACGTAACCAACGCAGAAGTAAATACGGAACTAAGAAGCCTAAGAAAAAATAAGGAATTTAAGAGATGAGAAAGTCGCGCGCTAAAAAACGCATATTATTGCCAGACCCCAAGTTCAACGATACGATGGTATCTCGTTTTGTGAACGGAATGATGTACGATGGCAAAAAGTCCTTGGCATATACAATCTTCTATGATGCGATTGATATCGTTGAGAAGAAGGTAACAGAAGAGCCAGGTATTGAAACCTTCCGCAAAGCCTTAAACAACGTTATGCCTGCTGTAGAAGTAAAGGCTCGTCGTGTGGGTGGTGCTACCTTCCAGATTCCAATGGAAGTGCCTCAGCGTCGTAAAATTGCTGTAGGGATGAAGTGGATGATTGGTTATGCTCGTAAGCGTAACGAGAAATCCATGGCTGAGAAGTTGGCTGGTGAAATTTTGGCTGCATCTCGTAATGAAGGTTCCGCGGTTAAGAAAAAAGAAGATACACACAAGATGGCTGAAGCTAACAAAGCTTTCGCACACTTTAGAGTTTAATTAGTTTCAGTTAGAATAAGTCATGTCACGCAATTTAGCATTAACCCGAAATATTGGTATCGCTGCTCACATCGATGCTGGTAAAACCACAACCACCGAACGTATCCTTTATTATGCGGGTGTAAACCACAAAATAGGTGAAGTACACGACGGTGCTGCTACTATGGACTGGATGGCACAGGAGCAGGAAAGAGGTATTACCATCACCTCCGCAGCTACTACCGTATTCTGGAACTACAATAAAGAAAGATATCAGATTAATATTATCGATACCCCAGGTCACGTAGACTTTACCGTTGAGGTAAATCGTTCTTTGCGTGTATTGGACGGATTGGTGTTTTTGTTTAGCTCTGTAGACGGTGTTGAGCCTCAGTCTGAGACCAACTGGCGTTTGGCAAACAATTACAATGTTCCTCGTATCGGTTTTGTAAATAAAATGGATCGTGCCGGTGCCGACTTCTTAAACGTTGTTAGCCAAGTACGTTCTATGTTGGGTAGTAATGCAATTCCTTTGCAGTTACCTATCGGTGCTGAAGATCAGTTCCGCGGTGTGGTTGACTTAATCAACTTCCGTGGTATGATTTGGAATGAATCCGATCAGGGAATGACTTATGAGACTGTAGATATTCCTGCCGACATGATGGAAGATGCATTAATGTATCGCGAAAAATTGTTGGAAGCTGTATCTGAGTACGATGATAAATTGATGGAGAAGTTCTTTGAAGATCCAAGCTCCATTTCAGAAAGAGAAATATTGGACGCATTGCGTCCAGCGGTAATTGATATGAAGATCGTTCCTATGATGTGCGGTTCTTCTTTCAAGAACAAAGGGGTTCAAACCATGTTGGATATGGTAATGGAATTGATGCCTTCTCCAATGGATAGAGGCGGTGCAATGGGTACTCACCCTGACACTGGCGAAGCTATTCAGTGGAAGCCCGATTACAATTCTCCTTTTGCTGCTTTGGCATTTAAAATCGCAACGGATCCTTACGTAGGTAGATTGTGTTTCATACGCGTTTACTCAGGTAAATTGGATGCGGGTTCCTATGTACAGAACATGCGTTCAGGAAACAAAGAGCGTATTTCCCGTTTGTTCCAGATGCACGCTAACAAACAGAATCCAGTAGATGTATTGGGTGCTGGTGATATCGGAGCAGCGGTTGGTTTTAAAGATATTAAAACGGGTGACACGTTGTGTTCCGAAAATAATCCCATCGTGTTAGAATCTATGGTATTCCCTGAGCCTGTAATTGGTTTGGCGATTGAGCCTAAAACTCAAGCGGATTCTGATAAGTTGGGTAATGCATTATCGAAATTGTCTGAAGAGGATCCAACATTCCGCGTTCATACCGATCAAGAGACAGGTCAAACCATCATCTCTGGTATGGGTGAATTGCACTTGGAAATCATTTTGGATCGTTTGAAGCGTGAATTTAAAGTTGAATGTAATCAGGGTGCTCCTCAGGTTGCATACAAAGAGGCGATTACACGTAAATATACTCACAGAGAAGTTTACAAGAAGCAGACCGGTGGTAGAGGTAAGTTTGCCGATATCCAATTTGAACTAGGTCCAGCAGATGAAGATTTCGTAGGTGATTATCAGTTTGTAAATGAAATCGTTGGTGGTTCTATTCCTCGTGAATTTATCCCATCGGTAGAAAAAGGATTTAAAGCTGCCATGGTGAATGGAGTATTGGCTGGATATCCGGTAGATAGAATTAAAGTTCGTTTGTTTGATGGTAGTTTCCACCCGGTTGACTCCGATTCGCTTTCTTTTGAAGTTGCGGCTCGTCAAGGATACCGCGAAGCAGCTAGAAACTGTGGACCTATTTTGTTGGAACCAATCATGAAGTTAGAAGTTGTTGCTCCTCACGAGAACAGCGGAGACGTTATGGGTGATTTGAACAGAAGAAGAGGTCAGTTGGAAGGTATCGACGAACGTGCTGGTTCTCAGGTAATTAAAGCAAAAGTTCCTTTGAGTGAGATGTTTGGTTATGTAACTACATTGCGTACCATCACTTCGGGTCGTGCGAATTCTTCTATGGAGTTCTCTCACTACACCGAAACCCCAAAGAGCATTGCAGATGAAGTATTGAAAAAGGTAAACGCCGCTAAATAATAAGAAAATGGTAAGCCAGAAGATTAGAATAAAGTTAAAGTCGTTTGATCACAATTTGCTCGACAAGTCTGCCGAGAAAATCGTGAAGGCGGTGAAAGCAACCGGTGTGGTAGTGAGTGGACCTGTTCCATTGCCTACTCGTAAGAAGATTTTCACGGTATTGCGTTCACCCCACGTAAATAAAAAGGCCAGAGAGCAGTTCCAATATTGCACTTACCAGCGTTTGATCGACATTTTCAACGGTTCTACAAAGACTGTAGATGCGTTAATGAAGATTGAATTGCCTAGCGGTGTTGAAGTTGAAATTAAATTGTAAGGAGAAATCGTCATGAATGGTATAATAGGAAAAAAATTGGGTATGACTAGCCTGTACAATGCGGATGGTAAGCGTGTAGCTTGCACCGTAATTGAGGCGGGACCATGTGTTGTTACCCAGGTTAAATCTGAGAGTAAAGATGGCTACAAGGCCGTACAGATAGCTTTCGGTGATAAGAAAGAAAAGCATACCAATTCCGCTGAGAAGGGTCACTTTGCAAAAGCAAACACTACAGGTAAGCGTGAAGTTATTGAGTTCCGTGATGCAGACAATGCTAACATCGGTGACGTATTGGACGTTACCATGTTTGAGGCAGGTGAGTTTGTAGACGTAGTAGGGACTTCAAAGGGTAAAGGTTTTCAGGGTGTTGTAAAGCGTCATGGTTTTGCCGGTGTGGGTGAATCTACTCACGGTCAGCACAACCGTTTGCGTGCTCCTGGATCTATCGGTGCTTGTTCTTTCCCAGCGCGTGTTTTCAAAGGCATTCGTATGGCAGGTAGAACTGGTGGTAACCGTGTTAAGACCCAGAACTTAGAAATATTGAAAGTGGATACCGAAAAGAATCTTTTGGTAGTAAAGGGTGCGATACCTGGTCATAATGGTTCAACGGTAATTATTGAGCGTTAATAGTATGGAATTTAAAGTATTAAACAAGCAAGGTGCTGAAACTGGTAGAACCGTTAGCTTAAATGCCGAAGTTTTCGGTATTGATCCTAACGACCATGCTATTTACCTAGATGTAAAACAGTATTTAGCGAATCAGCGTCAGGGTACGCACAAAACAAAGGATCGTACCGAAATTCACCGTTCAACGCGTAAGTTGTTCCGTCAAAAAGGTACCGGTGGAGCGCGTCACGGTTCTTTGAAATCTGGTATTTATGTGGGTGGTGCTCGTATTCACGGTCCAAAACCACGTGATTATTCTTTCAAATTGAACAAGAAATTAAAGCGTTTGGCTCGTTTGAGCGCTTTGTCTTATAAAGCTCAAAATCAGGCGATTGTTGTAGTGGAAGATTTCGATATGTCCGCACCAAAAACATCTGAATTTGTAGCAATGTTGAAGGCGTTGAATGTAACAGGAAGAACATTGTTCGTTACACCAGAACTTCAAAAGAATGTAGTTTTAAGTGGCAGAAACATCGAAGGGAACACCATTATGCGTGCAACCGACTTGAATACTTATCAAGTGATGAAAGCCCATTCATTAATTTTAACAGAAAAATCAATCTCCAAAATCGAGGAGGCACACAGCAAATGATACTGAAAAAGCCATTGATTACCGAGAAAATGACTGCTATCATGGACAAAGGTGGCAAGTACGGTTTCGTTGTTGACCATAAGGCCAGCAAGGACGAAATCAGAACAGCAATCGAAGAGTTCTATGGAGTGGAAGTTGACACGGTAAACACCATGATCCAACGGGGGAAAGCGCGCAGAAATCGCCGCACAGGCCAAATCTCCGGTTATACTAACAAGTATAAAAAGGCCATTGTAACTTTAAAAGAAGGTTTTAACATAGACTTTTACGAAAACATCTAATCATGGCAGTACGTCGTTTAAATCCGATCACACCGGGACAGCGCTTTCGCGTAGCCAACACCTTCGCTGAGATTACTACAGCGAAGCCCGAGAAATCGTTATTGGCTCCTATTAAGAAGTCCGGTGGTAGAAATAACCAAGGTCGTACGACCATGCGTTATATTGGTGGTGGTCACAAGCGCCGCTATCGTATCATTGATTTCAAAAGAAGTAATTTTGGAATCGTTGGTGAGGTTATCTCAGTTGAATATGATCCTAATAGAAGTGCATTTATTTCTTTGGTTCAATTTGGCGATGAGAAACGTTATATCTTAGCTCCAAATGGAATTAAGGTTGGACAAAAAATTCAACAAGGTCCAGGATCAGCTCCAGAAATTGGTAATGCTTTACCATTGAGCGAGATTCCTTTGGGTTCCTTGATTCATAACATCGAATTACAACCTGGTCAGGGTGGTAAGATTTGCAGAAGTGCAGGTTCTTATGCTCAATTGATGGCTAGAGAAGGTAAATATGCTGCAATCAAATTACCAAGTGGTGAAAGCCGTTTAATTTTGGCAAGTTGTATTGCAACAGTTGGAACTGTGAGTAACAGTGAACACAGCCAAGAGCGTAAGGGTAAGGCCGGTCGTTCAAGATGGTTGGGTATCCGTCCTCGTACTCGTGCAACTGCGATGAACCCTGTGGATCACCCAATGGGTGGTGGTGAGGGCCGTAACAAAGGTGGACAGCCAAGATCTAGAAATCTTATCTATTCACAAGGTCAGAAGACCCGCGCACCGAAGAAGGCGTCAAGTAAGTTTATCATTGAGAAAAGAAAGTCTAAACGCAATAAGTAATAGTCAGAGGTAATTATGGCAAGATCCATTAGAAAAGGCCCATTTGTAGACGTTAAGTTGAACCGTAAGGTTACAACCTTGAATGAGGCAAATAAGAAATCCGTGGTAAAAACCTGGTCTAGAAGAAGTTTAATTATTCCTGACTTTGTTGGTCATACTTTCGCAGTTCACAACGGAAACAAATTTATTCCTGTTTATGTAACAGAGAATATGGTTGGACATAAATTGGGAGAATTTGCTCCTACTAGAACATTCAAAGGACACGGTAAATAAGAAAGAACATGGAAGCAAAAGCAATTTTGAGAAACTGTCCGTTGAGCCCTCGTAAGATGAGGTTAGTAGC
>JBJOFM010000292.1:0-6377 GCA_046048755.1 Bacteroidota bacterium
AGCCAAAATAGTTTAAATTTAGTATACCAAAAGAATAACACTCAAATTAGTTATTATTAATATTAAAACCAATATTTACTTGATTTATAAATGAAACCCGAGAATTGAAATTAGATGCATTTCGGGCAACCTCTCTTTCGCTATATAAATTCACAAATCCAGAACTTAAGCCAAATTTATAACCCGCTAAAAATCGGCCATACTGCCACTGATAAATGATACACTGGTCTAAATTTAATTTAATTGGGTTATTTGGAAGATCATCGACTCTTGCATACACCCAACCATTGTGAAAAGTTTTTTTATAATACAAATGGTGGTTAACTTTTAATCCAATACCAAATTCTGCAAATATTGAATGTCTCTTTTTTGACCACAGTGTTGTTGAATATGAAATTGAAGGGCAATAATATTTTAAAATATTTTCCTGTCTTTCAACCATACTAGAAACCAAAAAAGAACCCTTATAAACATTAGCAAAGTGTTGCTCTTCAGTACCGAATCCTATTGTAATTCCATGTTTTTTTCTAAAGTATCCTGCGCTTAGACCCAAAACAGGATTCAATCCCAAATTTTCACGATCGTATTCTTCAAGCCTATCCCAAAGATTTGTCATATGCCCTGTAAAAACATTTAATTTAATATGAGCATTGGCTTGACTATATGCATTGATAATGCCAAAACATGAAAAAACTAAAATAAATGCCCACTTTTTCATGCTTATTTTTGGTTGATTCCTTTACCTATGTACCTGCGAATGCCCACTGTGCAAAGCAGTTGAAATACATCATCTTCCCATACATTATATGTTGCTGTACGACCCGCATTTAATCGGTCATTTCTATACCATTTAAATATTTTAAATTTATACTGCCCCTCTATCGTACCAACCAAAGTCCACTTTTTCAACTTCCATTCAATTTCTGTTGCTGAAGTAATGGCTTTATTCTGTATGGATGGCGAGAAATTATAATAATATACAGTGGAGCTTGTGTCATACATTTTTACAATAGCGGATTTTCCATCTCCATAAACATTTCTTACACCTTGATCCAACATAAGATTTAATCCAAAGGTTTGACTAAGTGCTATCCTCTCTCTGTTCAAAATAAAGTTAGCCCCAATTCTTGGATGAAAAGTAACCGCATATCCTTTACCTTCAAGTTGGTATTGTCTATATAAATCCACGTTTCCTGGCGGTTCACCCGAATATTTACAATGGTCTAGGAGAAACGAAGTATTGTAGTAAGCCAAACTAATTGAAGATATATATTTACTAGATTTATATCCAAATTGAAATTGTTCAGCTGCATTTATACTTGGATGAACAACTTCAACAGATTTATCCCATAAAAAAACAGAGAATTTTTGCCTTATTGCAACTCCGCTGGATAAATCAAAATAGAATTGTGCGTTTGAGGTTGCACAAAACAAACATAATAACAGAAAGCAATTCGTTTTTTTTCCTAATTTCAACATATCACCAAAGTTTAACAAAAAGTACTGCTTGACTTACTATACATACTCGCGAATTGAAGTTGAAAACATTTCTTTCTTCCTCTACGCCGCTAGAAATATTTACTAAACTAATATTTGGCCCCGACTTTATTAAGGTTGAAAATCTTCCAAAATTAAATTCATACGATACCGAGGTATTAAATGTAACTTTTGACCTTCTACTCGGATTATCCCCCAAACTATAAATAAATCTACCATCACCTCTATACGTTGTATAACTTGAATAGTTATTATACTTAAGTGCGAGACCCATATCAACAAAAAGATTGCTCCTTTTTGTTGATGATAGTTGCTTTGAATATGTAATCTCTGGATTATAATATTTCAATACTATTTGTCTTCTTCGAATGGTTCCTTGATTAAAAATTGGCCCTGTACGTATATTCGAAAACCTTTGTTCTTCAAACCCCAATTGACATGTTAACCGGTTTTTTTTCCAACCATATCTAACTTTAATGCCGTAACTAGGATTGAGGCCATCATTTTCCCTTTTGTAATCCTCCAGTCGATCCCAAAAGTTTACAACATGACCTCCATAAAATCCAACTTGAAGTGTTGGCGATATTTGCGCTTTTAGTACATTAATACAAGCAAGGTAACCAAGTATTACATTCACTTGTAATAGTTTACGAATTTTCAACATTCCTAAGGTAAAAGTGAAATTTAATAAAAATAAATCTAAAATCCTAAGTTGCGTAGTTTCTTGCTGAAACTACAATCATGTCTTGCTCCAAAAGTAAAGCCTCGCTAAACTTTTGTTTAGCAAGGCTTTACCAATTTTATCTGGCGGAGAGAGACAAAGGCTCACCTGCCGACTTAACTCCATATTATTCAATTGTTTATTAATTATATTGCCACCCCCCCTAGAAACCAAGCAGCCCAAATGGGGGCTTGATTGACTAATTTAAGTTTCTTCTAGGTTATTTGGAGATAATGAACCTATGCTAAATTCACAAACATGATGCGATGGTAATTATTTTCAATTTGGAGAGAATTCAAAAATTGTTGTACTTTTGTAACAACAGTACCCGTTAGCATACCGTAAGATCTGCTAACGGGTCATTCTTTTTTTATAGCTATGGCAAATAAAACGCCTTACTCCATAGCAGATCAAATTGCCTTGTTAAAACACCGAGGTATGCTTTTCAACGATGAGCAATCTGCACGTCACTTTTTAGAAAATATAAGTTATTACCGCTTAAAGGGGTATTGGTGGGATATGCAAGAAGATCCTACAACTCATTTTTTGAAGCCTGACACTTATTTTGAAGATGTAATCGAACGGTACAACTTCGACAGAAGATTGAGACCGAATCAACGGAAAACCGCTGAACCCACGCGAACCATCGTACTGCCAAATTCTTGGGCCAAGATGTAATCGCCACTCATGCCGATGGAAAGCTCTTGGAAATGCGGTAATTTTTGCGTATATTCTTTTTGTACGCGTTGAAACAGTTGCTGTACAATTCCAAATTCCTGCTTTATTTGTTGCTCCGATTCCGTAAACGAAGCCATGGCCATCAACCCGCTTACCACTACATTGGGGTACAGCGCAGGATCCAATTGTTCAAAAAATGCAAGCGCTTCCTCGGGGGAGAATCCAAATTTGGTCTCTTCTTCGGCTACGTGAATTTGAATTAATACCGGAATAGTACGATCATTTTTTTCAGCTTCTTTTTGGATGGTTTGCAGCAGTTTTTCGCTGTCAACCGAGTGGATCATGGCAATAAAAGGCGCAATGTATTTTACCTTGTTGGTTTGTAAATGTCCGATAAGATGCCATTGTAGGTGCTTGGGTAAGGCTTCGTATCGCTCCAGTAAGGCTTGCACGCGGTTTTCGGCAAAGACGGTATTCCCGCGGGCGATAACGGCTTCGATCTCTTCAATTTCCCGGTACTTACTAACCACAATTAATTGGCAGGATGGCAAAAGACGTTGTTCAATGGTTTTTAGATTTTCGTCAACTTTGGCAAGTAGGGTTGGACTGGGCATAATGTAAATTAAACGTTTAATATCGAACTGTTTCTGTGTTATGATTGTTTCTATAGTTACCTTTGCATTTTAGTAATTTAACCTCATGAAACGCAGCATATTCATAACAAAACAGAGCAAAGTTATGTTTTTTACGGGGCTGTTGATGTTGTTGGGTTGCACGGGTTTTCCAAACGGAACGGAGGAATCCAAAATGGTGGCGGTATTGGCCGATGCCATGACCATGGAAGCCGGACACCAAATTCGATACAATTTCGGTTTGTTACCCGATTCGATTTGGGAGAAGGAATATCGATTTATTTGCAACAAACACAATATCGCTTACGAGGATTTTGTTGAGGATTTAGGGTGGTATCAAGCAGAGCCTCAAGAATATTCCCAGCTGATGGAGAAAGTTATTACACGGTTGCAGCAAGCAGATTCACGGTTTGCCACATCCAGCAGTACCAATAATCCAAAACCTAATTCCATGGAGGCGAGGGTACGAGCGATGATGGATTCTGCGGTAGAGAAAGGTAGAGATTCCGTAAAGGGTGGGATAATTATTTTGAAAACCGATAAAAACCGAAAGCGTTGATTTATCCGTTAAATTTTGAGGAAGTAGTAGGGTTTGCGCCCATTCGTGCGGCAATTGTTTCGCGATGTAAATATTCGGGTACGCAGCAATTGCTTCAACACTGGGGATTTACAACCGATTACGCAACGGTAATCTATCGCTTAGATGCATTGGATGAGATACGCAGCTTGCAGGAAAGAATGCCGAGTTTGCTGCAGTTGGCAGGTTCGGACTATTCCGATTTTTTATCGGTCCTAAGTATCGAAAATGCTTTCTGGGACGAGGAAATCTGGGTAATCGTACTGGATGTTCTACAATCGTATAAAAAGCTATCCAAAGGGGTTGGTAGTAGGAAAGAAGATTTTCCCATTTTAGCATCCACCGTGCTGGAAATGGAGGCCGTAGAGCAGGTGATTTTAAAGATTCAGCGCATCATCGACGAATTTGGGAAGGTAAGTGTGAAAGCATCGCCTACTTATGCCAAATTAAGTCAAGATATTCAGCGTTTGGAGGGCGAAACCCGACAAGTGGTACGTGGTGTTTTCAAGGAATGGAAAGCGCTGGGATACACTGCCGAAACGGATGTGAGTGTCCGTGAAGAACGTCTGGTAATACCCGTTTTGGCCGAACACAAACGAAAAGTTCAGGGTTTTGTCAAAGACATATCGGCAACAGGTAAAATTCTGTACGTTGAACCGGCCCAAGCACTGGAATTGAATAACCGATTGAAAGAGTTGTATGCGGAACTGCGCAGAGAACGAGAACGAATTTTGCGGGCATTAACGGCAGAAGTAGCTCCGTTTGAAACAGCCTTGCAATCGGCCATGCAAGGACTTTGTCAAGTGGATGCTTGGATTTCCCAATGCAATTGGTGCTTATCTAATGGTGCAGAAAGGCCAAAGGTGAGTGATGAGGCGAGAATTTCCTTGCTTAATGCGGTGCATCCGCAGCTGGAAAAAGAATTAGCGGCAAAGAAATTGAAGGCTGTTCCGCTTACGATGGAATTGGATTCGGCCCGAATCATGGTGGTCTCTGGACCCAATGCCGGGGGTAAAAGCGTGGTTTTAAAAACGGCCTTGCTGCTACAATATATGGTGCAATGCGGATTGTATATTACCGCACTTCCGGACTCGCGATTGGGAATTTTTCATCAGTTGGCCATCGATTGCGGAGACGGTCAAAGCATAGAACAAGGTCTGAGTACCTTCAGTGCACATTTAAAAGGGCTAAAAGAAATATTGGAGCATTCCGGTTCCCGTTCATTAATTGGACTGGACGAAATTGGCGCAGGCACCGATCCCCGATTTGGAGCGCCCATTGCCCAAGCGGTGTTGGAGAAATTACTGGCCAATCACAGTAGGGTAATTGCCACCACCCACTTTTCGCAGTTGAGAGAATGGGGGACAGGCATGGTGGATGTGTTGCAAGCCAGTATGGCTTACGATGCACACGCGTTAAAACCCTTGTATCGTTTGGTAGTAGGAAAACCGGGGTCTTCGTTCGCGCTGGAATTAATGCGTAAGACCGGATTTGACCATGCTTGGATTGAACGAATCAAGTTACTTGCGGGTCAGCAAATGGGAAAAACCGAAGATTTGATGTTGCAGTTGGAACGTCAGAACCACAGGCTGCACCAACAAATTGCCGATTATAGCGAGAAATTAAGTCATGCCGATCAGCTGATTGCCAGTTATCAGCAGTTGAAGGATAAATTGCAATCCAAGCGACAGGAATTTTTGGCTTCGGCCCGAGAAGAAGCCCGGAAATTATTGCAAGATACCAATCAACAAATTGAGCAAACGATTCGGATAATAAAAGAGCATCGGGCGGATAAGGAGGTTACCAAATCGGCCAGAGTAAAATTGGAGCAGCACAAAGAGAAAGTGTACCGAGATATTGAATCGGCCATGAAACAAGCTCGGGAATCGGGGATGGGTAAAAATCACGATCCCAATTTGCAGCAGGAGGTAGACCGTAAACATCAAGATAAACTTCAAGCTCGGGATCAACGGAATCAGCAAAAAGTGCGGGATGCCGCCGCTGCAAAACCGGTGGAATTGGAAAAGCCAAAACCTATTCTCATTGCAGAATTAAAGCCAGGCGCCAAGGTGAAAAGCATCGTTACAGGGCTGTCTGGAGAAGTGTTGGATACCAAGAAAGATAAAGTGTGGATTGCTTTCGGGTTGATTAAAATGTGGGTGCCCGTGGTGGAGTTGCAATGGGATGTGCAAGGGACAAACAGTAAAAAACAGAAAAAAGAATCGGGCTTTAATTGGGTGGAAAAGCAAGCGAGTTTTTCATCGTCGTTGGA
>JBJOFM010000293.1:0-6101 GCA_046048755.1 Bacteroidota bacterium
GTATAGATTAATTTTAAATAACATCTTATTTCCTTCGGCTAAAAAATCAAAACAAAAAACCTAATTGCGGTGAACTTGCGTAATGGCATTTTATTATTTTTTCTGTTAGCCATTCTCTGTACTTGGTTAGTGCCTCTACTTCATCCTGTTTTGCACTACGATGAATTAAGCGCGGTATCTCGAGGAGTTAATTATCCTTCTATTTCCGAACAATGGGAATTGGGAATAAAGCCCGATGGACATCCGCCATTATTACAATTGATCATTTGGGCGAACATACAATTAGCCGGAGTACAACCGTTTTTACTACGATTAATCGGTGTAATTTTCGGCTTGTGGACGATTTGGGAAGGATTTAAACTCTCCTTGCAGCTAACACTCAAAAAGCAACAGCCGATACGATCAAAAACGTTATTAATTTCCCTTTTCAGAAGGCAGAAAACCTATCCAAACACCCTACCCACAGGACTCATCACGTTGCTATTCTTAGGTTTATGGTGGTGGAGTGCATCCATTGGATACCAAGTTAGGCCCTACTCTATAGCACTTCCCTTTGTTCTTAAAACGTGGGCTTGGGTTTTTACTTCAATTCCAACAACCGCAAAGAGAACCTATTTATTGACCCTGAAAATTGCATTATTCGCTGTTCTTTGTTCTTGGATTCATCATTTCGCATTTTTATCTTCCTTAACGGCTGGATTGTTTTTTTTTCTACGATTTATTAACTCAACCCTTAAACACCGGATCAACAAATTATCATCCCTACTTACTATTTTATCGGTTGGTTTATTTCTTGTTGTTGTTATTTTTATTGGATATTTACCCTTGTTTAGTTTATTACAATCGCAGTTAAACGAAGGTGGATTATCTTGGTTGGGAAAGCCACCGCCAGATTTTCTATTTAATTTCATTGCAAGCAACTTCCACCCCTTACTGGTATTATTGTTACTTTCATTAACCGTTATTGCGCTATTTACGAGAATTAAGATCACTATTTCCTTGCTGCTTGCATTTGTATTTCAGTATCTAATCTTACATAGTTACAGTCTGCTCAATAAACCCGTACTTCAACCCAGTTCCTTGTATTTCTCTTTACCCATTTTATTTATAATTGCCGATTTTGGTTGGAAAAAAACAGTGGATTACATTCATTCAATAAAGTTTAAATTTAGCAATACGCTTATTTCTTTATCGCCGGTTTTATTCGCATTGGGATTTTTGTTTGATTCCGCCGGGTTACAACAATGGTTTACCTTGAGACAGAAAAATTATCATTATCAATTCGCACAACAAATAATTCGACATACTAATTCCAATCATTTATGGTTTGATGCTGAAGTGGAAACAATTGAATTTCATTTAAAAGTACCCTATTCGAAATTTGCCGGTGTAAGGTGTATATCTGATTATCAAAAGCCGTCCGATATCATTCAATTATTAAATACCTTAAGAAAAAATGATTCGGTAATCGTCTGTACACAAGCGGGCTCTCAGCCCTGGTTGTTACCCTATCTGTCTAGTTTCTTTCGAAGTGTAACTTTTTCTAGCAATTATATTGGAGGCCAAATCACCCAATTCAACGGGTTTAATCGAGATTTACAGCAACAAAATCCTTTTCAATGTGAAATTCAATCTACAAATTCAAATAGCATAAAAATCAACAACACCCTTAGAAATTGCGGATATAAGTGTCCAATCCCAATGGCCCGTGACACGCTGATTTACAACACGTCCGATACAATTAACTTCCGCTATTCAGCTGTTTTATCATCCTTTCATCCCAAACCCAACGATGTTATTGTAATTATTGCACCGGTTGAATGGAAGTCCCACTATTCGGGATTGATTGTGGAATCTACTTTACATAATAAAAAACAACAAATCGACTGGCGAGGCACCTTGTTTCAGGATTTTCAGCAACCAAACTGCAATTTTGCAATTCACACCATTAAATTGAGTGATATCCCAGGTTGGAATCAACAAACCCGTTTGGGGATAAATGTTTTTGGAGCGTGGGCTTGGATTGGAATTTGGCCTGGAAATCCTTATCAATATGGAGTTACACCGTATATCAACGATATACCTCTGGATTAATTACCGTAAATACCCTACTCAAATTAAAGCCCAAACGAATCCCAGCCTGATTCCATCGGTCCGTTGTTCGTGCGATGAACAACGATTCATTCAGACCGAAACTGTTGGTAAACTGCAATTGAAATACGTGTCCACCGGTTTCAATATCAAACCCTAAACTAAAACTATTAATGGTTGTGCCTTTATTTGTTAAAATAGGGATGTAATCCACATTCAGGGTGGTTCTAGTTGTTAATTTTTGTCGCATCCCAATGCCCAAATACAAGTGCGATTGGGTCTTTGTAGCCAAATTCCCTTCGCTCGCATTATTGGCTAATTGAGGCAATATCGTGGATTGTTTTACCCAACCCGGAACAAATTGCAGGCTCAGCTCTTCTGATACTTTCTTGCCGATTATTGCCTGCGCAACCCAACCCGTTCTTACCGACTCGGGAAGTTGTAATAATTCCGTTTCCCCTAGAACCGAATTAAATACATTGTATTGGGTATTTCGATGATCTACGGCAACCAAAAATAGAACAGACAACGGGGTTTTATTATCTGTAGTTTGATGCAGTATTCTATATTTTAAAAAAGCGTCTATGTTCTTTTCTTGCTTTACATTACTTCTTCCAAAGCCAACCATAAGATTGGGTGTTAATCCAAACTCACCTCCTATTCTGATTGTTGCGATGTCTAAACCAAATGCTTTATCCACACCGGAGTTTAAAGGGCCGAAACGGTGACTCATTTTAAAATCAAATACTCCAGCATCTACCAATTCCAAACTTTGCAAATTAATTACTTTGGTAGTTTTGAAAGCACTGTGAACTTTTTCCGAACCCGGTGATACAGCAGGTTCGTCCAACAAGTCCATCAAGGTAGAATCATCTTGAGCACTTACACTGTTGGCAGTAGTTAACCCAATAATAACAAGTAGTAAAATCGAGGACTTTCTAAACAGCTGCAGATTAATCATGGTTACACAATTTTTACTTCTAACACTTACCATCGCCTAACAATATTAAAACCAAACCGCAAGGTTTCTGCAAATGAACCGTTATCTGCAACCAACAAATATCCTTCATTCATGGAGGTTGCATTACTGACACTGAGGTGAAAAATATGTCGGGCTGTAAAAATATCAAACCCAACACTCATGTATGGGCTGGACGGAACATACACCGAAGTTTTTACTGGTTTTGGGAAGATTTCTGGAATATCCAAAGGGGTGCCCATTTCTAGGGTAAAAGCGTATTTTTCATTCAATTTCAATCGAGCAAATCCCGATATTACGGCGATATCATTTGCATCGGTTTTTTTATCTACCAAATTAACATGAACCAACGTTGGCGATATTCCAACAGCCAATACATTACTTAAATTCTTGGTTATAATTAATTGATTTACAAAGCGTAGTCTGTTAGAATAATAATACGGTTCTTGGGTGAAATTTTTACGTGTTCTAATATCGGCAGTGACATTGGCCATCCAAGCCATTTTAACTGTTTTTTCGGTCTTCTTATTTCCTACAAACTGCCATTTCATATAGGCATCGGCTGTAGTATTCATACTTGAACGTGATGCTCCAACGGTGAATGCATTTGACAGCCCATAATCCAACCCAATTCGCATAAAACTCTGATCAATACCATACCAATTGTAAGCACCCGAACTAACTGGGCCAAATCGATGCTGAATAAATAACTCCATGGCACCTTTTGGTAATCCCACTGCACTGTGTAAATTGACAATTCGCAGACTCTTTGCATCGGCAGACAAAACCGATGGTTTATAAAGAGTTTCCATGGTTGCATCAGAACCACATGCTTGGGTTGAATCCCGCTCTAGCGAATGGGCATTTAAATTCAATGCCAACAGATAATTACCGAAAATTATCGACAAAATTAATCTTATCTTTTTCATTTCACTGTGGCATTCCTTTGCGCACCCAAATATCCACCAAAGACAAATTACAATTATCCAATTTTCCACCCGGAGGCATCAATTTTGTTTCATAACCAGGCAACTGCTTGATTGTTCCTTGCAACTGTTTTGACTGTCCGTATTTCACAACCTGACTATACGATGACAAATCAACACCAGCTGTTGCATTGGTTGCATTATGACAACCGATGCACTTTTGATTTATTAATGGTGCAATTTTTACTGAGTAGGTTACATTGGTTGTATCGCAACTAGAGGACCCATACATGGTTTCTTTGTTATCGTAATAACAACCGGGAATTAAGAAACTGAGCAACAAAGCAATGATAACAATTCTTGTCATTGTTTATACTAATTGTTGGGTGAACCAGCCTGAATCCACTTAGTAACTTGGGTAATTTCACAGGTACTCAATTTTGCCCCGCCTTTGGGCATAGGATAATATCCAGAATGATCAATTGATCGCAACAACCCTTGACCAACAGCGGCTTTTACTCCTGAATAATTAGACAAATTAACATTCATGGAGGCATTGGTTGAATTGTGGCATCCAACACAATACTTATTCATCATCGGTTGAATTTGACCAGAAAAAGAATATTGTGCTGAATCACAACCTGTAGAAGGACAATTTGTACCATTTTTTGCTCCTTCATTAATCCACCGCTTTAACAAATTCATTTCCGTGCTCGATAGTTTAGGATAACCGCTTGGAGGCATATCGCCATCGGCAATTTCATCATAGATTTCGGATTTTCCTGCATTCCCTTTTACAATGCCATGACTAATGATGGAATTGTAGTTGGTTAACTGATACCCTTCCGCTCTCGTACCGGCGTCATGGCAACCCGACATAGCGCATTTGCTATTGAAAATCGGCAAGATATCTCGCTCAAAACAAATGGCTTCTGAATTTGAATTGGATGAATCCATGGGTACATGTTCACATCCAACCACAAAAACCAATAGAGAAAACGTAAGTAAAACAGGTACTAAAAATCCACGCATGTCTAAGTCTTATTGACTGGAAATGAATTATTTACTTTTCGCTAATTGCAAAGGACAATTTATTGCTATGGCAATAGAATCGGATACCGATTTTTTTGAAGCCGCTGGAATATTAATTCCATAATCAGAACACAAAACGTTCATAGAAGCGGACAACGTAATAACACCATCGGTAATCGTAATTTTTCCGGGTACTGTTATTTCCTTTTTTACACCGTGCATCTCGTGGGTTCCTTTTGTAACAACATCGTAGGATCCGTTTTTGGTAAAGTTACCTGAGGCCGTTTGTACTGCAGCGAAATCGTCAATTTTCCCCGAATAGGTTGAAAATGGAAATTCCGCGGTTTGCATATAGTTCTCTTGGAAATGTTTTTGCATTAATGCCGATTTAAATTGGAAAGAATTTACCGGAACACGAAAAGCAATGGCATTGGATTTTGGACTAAAAGCGGCAGTAACCTGATCGTTATTGGCAGAAAATTCTTCTATTGCCGTTTTACTAACGAATTTGATATTTCCTGTAGCGGTTTTATACACTTGAGCATTTACTGAACCAAGTACTGCTGATAATAATAACCCTGCGATGATGTATTTTTTCATAATTAATATTGTTAATTGTTTTATTTTATTGAATTACTGAATCTTGTGTAGCGGATTCATGTTCCCGAGATACGGAAAGATCGGCTTCATTTTTTGTATGTTTGATCAAAGCACATCTACTCATTTTTAGTTGCTTTGATCCTATTTCGTCTAATAGTTCCATACCTGCATCGCCATTAGAATCTGATGGAACTTCTAAACCGTTGCAAATACATTGAATGGTAATTTTATCGCCTGCAACTACCGCTTCCACCTCTTTTAACATGCTTGCATCAAAATTGGCATACACTTCAATGGGAGATTCCTGTTTTCCTGGTGTTAGCATTAACGTAATACTAGAATCACCCACTACATCGGATACAAAAGCATCAAATTGTACACTCTTATTTATATATTTTGAAAATGTAGTAGTAGCGGCGGTATCTGAATCCAAATCGTTCAACCAGGTTTCTAATGAAATTTTAAAATCGGGC
>JBJOFM010000294.1:0-5954 GCA_046048755.1 Bacteroidota bacterium
CCTTTGTGCTATGCGAACATCTATTGTGTGTTTTTTCATAGCATTCTTATTGAAAACAAATATTTATGGTCAAGTATCGTCTTCATTGGGGTGGTCAAAAATTAGCACAAATTCACAAATAGCAATTTTGGCAAAATCAGAACAACAACTTCAAACGCTATTTCCAACCTTCGACGGGTATTGGCATGCTTTCGTATTAACTAAACCTGAATTCAACTCTAATAAGATTCAAATTTTATCGAAAATATCAACGCCGATTTCGGGGAATAATGGTTCAGATTATTCCTTAATACATATTCGATTTAAACCAGAAAATATAGAATCGTTATTAAACGATGATGGTATATTTTATATGGATTTAAGTAGCAGGTTAAATGCGCCAAGACCGTTAAATGATACCAGTAGGTATCTGTCTAATGTGGATAAAGCAGAATTGGGAATTATCAATGGTTTAAAACAAAATTATACAGGCAAAAACACCATCGTAGGTATAGTCGATATTGGATTTCAAACGGATCACCCTACGTTCTTTAATAAACAAGGTAATAAAACAAAAATCCTATCCATGTGGCATCAACAGCATGCAACCGGTAATAGGCCTACTAATTTCAACTACGGATCGGAATATAAAGACACGCAAGAAATTCTGACGGCAATAGACGATGATGGGACACACGGCACCCATGTAGCTGGAATAGCCGCAGGTTCTGGATTATTGTCCTCAAATTTCAAATATCGCGGAATGGCACCGGAAGCGGAACTCAGTTTTGTGGGTATTAAATATGCCAACGACACTTTACAAGGCTCTGCATTGGGAGATTATGTGGTTGCTAATCCAACTATAATAGATGGGTATAAATACCTATTCGATTTAGGAGAAAAATACCAAAAGCCTGTGGTGGCTAATTTAAGCTGGGGTATGCATACCGGACCTCATGATGGCACTAGTTTATTTGATTTGGCAGTAGCATCCATCGTTGGACCTGGTAAAATTGTAGTTGGAGCGGCAGGTAATGACGGTGGAAATAAAATGCATATTGGGGGAAATTTGATGGGAGATACTATTCACACACTCGCCTTAGACCGATCTCGAAAAGATTATCCAAAAGAGAATGTTTATGTGGATGCTTGGGGTGACCCCAATAAACGATTAAACATACAAATATCATTGGTAGACACTCTAGGAAATATAATTTTATCGAGTAAATGGAATAAAGTTGGTGACTGTGTAAATTGTGGTGCGTATCGTGAACGTATTCATGTTGGAAATGACACATTAGATATTGTTTGGTCAGAACAAATATATCCGATGAATAACAAGCCCAATGCACTAATGATGATAGAGAATAACAAGCCCAAGAATAGGTATATACGAATTAGTTTTAACGCGGAATCTGGATTTCACGCATGGAATTCGGGTCAATCGTATCGGTGGACTTCAGGGACATTTTCTCAAGGACATAAAGATGTTTCGTTCGGCGTTAAATACCAAGAAGGAAGTTCTGAATTTTCTGTTGGTGAAAATGGCGGCACAGGAGGTAGAACTTTAAGTGTTGGAGCTTACGTAGCAAGAAACAAGTGGTTGAATTTTGAACAACGTTTAATTGAAGAGCCTTGGCTTTCCCCAGGTGCAATTGCAGGATTTTCATCCAAAGGACCTGTGCCTGGTAAAGGCGATTACAGCTCAATTAGACAAAAACCCGATATTATCGCGCCCGGTCATCATATAGCTTCAGCATTGCATAAAAATCAATATGCCGATTGGATGAATAATCAAATTGTTCACAAACAAAATTGGAGAAATTCAAATCAATATTATGTTCAATTTTCCGGTACTTCCATGGCAGCACCTCATGTTACGGGCGTTGTAGCACTATACCTTCAAGCAAATCCTAATTTATCTCCTGAAGACATTAAAAATTTGTGGCGTTATTACCACACCAGAGATCAGTTCACAGGAAATGATTCTAATAATGCAGCAGGCTTTGGTAAAATTAATGCTTTTGATGCAATTCAATTTTTGGAAAAGTTCTTAATTGTAAAATCGCATAAAGCAGATAAAGTAAGTATAATATTAAATTCGGAAAGTAAAGATCTTTCAATTATTTCAGAATTGAATATATCTACAAACTGTGATTTTCAATTGTTAGATATCGATGGCAGAGGTGTATTGCACAAGTTAAATACCGATTTACGCTATCCAATTTCACTCATGCAAATTTCTTCTGGTATTTATTTTTATAAAATGTCGATAAATGGAGAAAATTCAAGCGGGAAGCTGTTTATTCCCTAATGATTCTTTTCTTCTAAATATTGCAGATAAGACGAAATATGTCGATCTTTTTTCTGCTCATAAATATCGTCAATGGTAACCATAATCCCAGTTTCTTCAACGCTTCCAAAGTGGTGATTAATTGCGGTTCCGAAGGTTTTCATTGTAGGACTCAAGCTCATGTACGCATTAAAAAGAGGAGGAATGTGAGAGCCAAATTCTCGTACTTTTTGTGTCAGTAATTTATGGGCTTCTTTAAAATTTAATCTGCTTAATTCTTGTATGAATTCCGAATGTTCATTTCCAAGGGTAACCGGTGATTGGATATGAACTAATTGTTCATTATCTGGAAAAAATGCATTCATAAATCCAAGAATTAAATTTCGTGCATCGCGTTGAAAATCAGGATACATAGTTACTTTGCCAAAGAAATATTTAATCTCTGGATGTTTTACAACCAATGCACCCAAGCCATCCCATAAATTATCTAACGAAAATATCCCTTTTCTACTATCTGCACTGGGTTGAAAATTTGGCTGAACAAAACTTCTTCCTAGTTCTATGGTATAGGGGAAATAAACATTTTTTAGCTTGTCTGAGTATTCAAAAATCTCGTGTGTAGATAAGTGGAAATTACCTTCAGTATCCTTAGCAGTGCCGCAGAAAGAAAAGCGATAACCGCCAACAATTTCTTGCTCTGCTGGATTCCAAACAATTAACTGCCAATAGGAGAATTCCCCAGAGTCAAATTCATCAATATCAACCGATTTCCCTGTTCCTCCACCTGCTCTTCTGAAAGACAACTCTCTTAATCGACCAATTTCTAACATTAAATTGGGCTTTGTATCGCCTTGAAAAATATAGATTTCATTATCAGCATTGTTTGTAGGACGAACAAAAATATCGGCTGTTAATTCCTGAATTAAAGTTTCCTTGGGAATTGGTGAAATAATATCCAATACTGATTCCATTTTGGTAAAAATACAAAATTCTGAGTAAATCTTATTTAAAAGCTACGATTTCGATCATCGGAAAGGGTATAAACAAAATCTTTTAATTCTTGAGCTTGTTCCCATGCCATGTGTTTTGAAAATCGAGTATAGGGTATAGGTTTACCAAAATATAGATTCACATTCGTGTTCATTTGTTTATACAACTCACTGGGCAACAGCATCATCTCCAAGTTAAACTTGATATTAAAAAATCTGCGAATCTTTGCAAGATTATAGAACGTATTCGAGTTAGATCCATCTATAAAAACAGGAACAATTTGCATTTGGTATTGAATAGCTTTAGTAATGAAACTCTTCTGCCATTCTAAATCCACAATTTTTCCATTGATTTTTCTACTGCAAAGCCCGGCAGGTAGCACCTCGATTACACCGGCTGATTCATAGAGTTTATCAATATTCTTCAATGCTTCCTTACTCGATCTTCCGAGTTTATTAACCCCGCTGCATTGCTCTTGAATTTGTGGAATATGCGTTACGATTTCGTTCGCGATAACTTTTACATCTGATCTTACATCCATTAATGTTTTAAGTAAACACATAGCATCCAATCCTCCCATGGGATGGTTGGCTACCACTATAACAGGACCGGTAGAAGGTAAATTTTCAAGCCCATGAACATGCAATGTTATATTCATATGTTCAAGCACCTTTTCTACGAATTTGCCACCCCGAATATTTCTATAATTCAGGAGAACACCGTTTATTATGTCTAAATGGAAGAATTTATGCAACCATCGTACAACAAACCCAGGAATGTACTTATGGTTTTTGGGGAATTTATGTTTTAAAATTGCCTCAATATCAACTTGTAATAAAGGTAATTCAATATCTTTACTTCCCTCCATAAGTACAGCTATTAACCCAATATCGTTGCTTTGGTAGCTTCAAGGATTTCAAAAGCTTTCTTGGAATTTGCAGCTTCAGAATATACCCGTAAAACAGGTTCCGTACCGCTAGGTCTTATCATTACCCAATCTCCAGAATCCAACCTGAATTTATAGCCATCTACGTCTTCAAGTGCTACAACATTGTATTGTCCAAAGTTTTTATAACTGTTTGATTTGCAATTTTCAACAATCATTTCCTTTAAGTTGTTGTCTAAGTGTAAATCATATCGTTCAACAGCAAAAGAACCTACCAAATTGTATACATCTTGAATCAATTCAGAAACAGTTTTTCCTGTTTTTGCCATATACTCCATAATTACAAGACCCATCCAAACCCCATCTCGTTCCGGAATATGCCCTTTGATAGCAATACCGCCACTTTCTTCGGCACCGATCAACACATCGTCGGTCACCATATATTCACATATATATTTAAATCCGATTTTGGTAGTAATGGATTCAAGGCCTCGTAATTCACATAATTTTTGCACTTTATCACTTACACTAAAACTCTTTACTACTTTGCCGCTTAATCCCTTGTATTGCGTTAGATATTCAATTAATAACAAAATCAAATGGTGACTGTCTACAAAATTGCCATGTTCATCAAAAAAGCCAATACGATCGGCATCACCGTCTGTAGCTAATCCACACTGAAACAAAGGATTGGATGAAATGATTGGACCGATTTCTGGTAAATTTTTCAGAATTGGCTCGGGTGCTCTTCCTTTAAAACCTGGATTATAATGCCCATGCAAAATCTCCGCGTTGGGCATCAACTGTTTTACAATTCTTTGCCCGGCACCATACATAGCATCGTAAACTAACGATGAAGACATGTTTTCCAATGCATTCATGTCGAAAGAATCTCTTGCGTGTTGCGCATACATAGATTCCATATCCAAATAAGCAATTGCCCCAGAATCCACATACCATTGAAAATCATGTTTTGGCGAAATTTCATCATTTTCAATTATGGCTTCTACCTTAGATACTTCCGTTGGTGTAGCAGGACCACCATATCCAGCCTTAATTTTATAGCCGTTGTACGATGGTGGATTGTGGGAAGCAGTAAGAATTATTCCGGCTCCTGCATTACCTTTATTAGCAGCTAACGAGATCATGGGAGTTGAGACAAATCCCGTTGAAATACTTACTTTAATGCCTGCATCGGCCAATTGCATCGCCGTTTCTTGTGCAAACATTTCTCCACCAAATCGACAGTCATACCCAACTACACAATATTTAGGCAAATTGCTACTATTTAACCATTTAGCCGTAGCATGTGCCACTCTTCTAACATTCGTAACGGTAAAATCGCGAGCAATAATTTCTCTCCAACCGTCGGTTCCAAATTTAATTTGATACATATAAGTCGTAATCTTTCGTTTTATAAAAATGCAGTTTCACCCGTTATTTCCATACCGAGTATTAATAAATGTATATCATGAGTACCTTCATAAGTAACTACGCTTTCCAGATTCATCATGTGACGCATAATTGGGAACTCACCAGTAATACCCATACCGCCCAACATTTGCCTAGCTTCTCTAGCGATATTTAATGCTATTTCTACATTGTTTCGTTTCGCCATGGAAATTTGAGCTGGATTTGCTTTGCCTTTGTCCATTAATACACCTAAACGCCAAACCAACAGTTGGGCTTTGGTGATTTCGGTAATCATCTCGCTTAACTTTTTTTGCTGCAATTGAAATCCAGCAATTGGTTTTCCAAATTGTTCTCGTTGTTTTGAATAACGCAAAGCAGTATCATAACAATCCA
>JBJOFM010000295.1:0-6715 GCA_046048755.1 Bacteroidota bacterium
GATAACAACTCCTCAGGGCGGTGGTTATAAGAGTTTAAATGTTACAACCCGTAAGTTTTTAGGGTTATATGCAAACATTCGTCCGTGTACAAGTTTGCATCCCTTTGTTCAGACCAAACACCCCAAAATGGATTTGGTTATCGTAAGAGAAAACGAAGAGGATTTATATGCTGGAATTGAGCACCAGCAGACGGATGAAGTAATTCAGTGTTTGAAGTTGATTAGCAGGCCTGGTTGCGAAAAAATTGTTCGCTATGCTTTTGAATATGCCAAGCAATACGGACGTAAAAAAGTAACTTGTTTTTCTAAGGACAATATAATGAAGCAAACCGATGGCTTGTTTCACCAAGTTTTCAATGAAATCGCGTTGGAATATCCCGATATCGAAACGGAGCATTGGATCATCGATATAGGAGCGGCATTAATTGCTGATTCCCCAGAACGATTTGATGTGATTGTTATGGCCAATTTATACGGCGATATTGTTAGCGATATTGCGGCTCAAATTACGGGTTCTGTTGGTTTGGCGGGATCCGCCAACATTGGAGAGGAATGTGCTATGTTTGAAGCGATTCACGGATCAGCACCCATGATTGCCGGTCAGAATGTTGCAAATCCATCGGGGTTGTTGCAAGGGGCGATTCAAATGTTGGCTCATATTGGACAAGTTGAAATTGCTGAAACTATCCAAAATGCGTGGTTAACCACCATTGAACAAGGTATACATACGGCAGATATTTATAAAGAAGGAAGTAGCAGTAAAAAAGTTGGAACCCAAGAATTTGCGGATGCGGTAATTGCTAATTTAGGTAAAAAACCCGGTACATTGAAGGCTGTAATATATGAAAAAGGCTCTTCCATGGTTTTGAAAAAATACGAACGTAAACCCGCAAAGAACAAAGAATTGGTGGGCGTGGATTTATTTGTCCATTGGGCCGGTACAAATCCCAACGAATTGGCCGATAAAATTCATCAATTGGACGTAGAATCTGCGGAATTAAGTATGATTACCAATCGTGGAATTAAAGTTTATCCCGATGGTTTCCCCGAAACTTTTTGCACGGATCACTGGCGCTGCAGATTTAAAAATCCAAACGGATTGTTTTCAAAACAACAAATCTTGAATTTAATGAGAAATGCTGAAGAAATGGGATTGGATGTTATCAAGACGGAAAACCTATATCATTTCGATGGCAAACCCGCTTTCTCATTGGGACAAGGACAATAGACTATGTAGTTTCGCATAGGAATCAACACCGATTTCAATGCGTTAATCTGAAGATTTCCTACAATAGCTCAACTAAAATTCTATCGGTTACAACCGAACTAATCGTTTCTTTATTTTCGTTATAGCTTATCGTCATCGATCCATCAAATGGTTCTAACGAATGAATGGTCATTTCTAGACCCAAATGAATTTGTTTACCGTTCAGAAAGGTTAAAAACTCGTGAGAGGTATTAACAACCGCGGTGATTTTTACTTTTTCGCCTGCTTTGCAATTGCTCAATTTTTGATATTCTCTAGGAATCATCTTTCCTGAACTATCGGGAATGGGAGATCCGTGTGGATCCAATGCAGGGAATCCCAATAATTCATCCATTTTGGCAAAAAATTCAGGAGATTGAATATGCTCAATTTGCTCTGCAATATGATGTACCTCTTCCCATCCAAAACCCATTTTTTCTACCAAATACATTTCCGTTAAACGATGTTTTCGGATGATTAAAGCAGCTTCAACCCTACCCTTTTCCGTAAGCCTAATTGGCTTATAACTTTCATAATTCACTAAATTCTTATTTGCTAGTTTCTTCATCATGCTAGAAACCGTTGGCATTTTAATGTCTAATCGTTGTGACAATTCGTTTACCATCACTTCCCCACTTTCATCCATCAATGCAAAAATTGCCTTTAGGTAGTTTTCCTCTGCAAGGGTATTCATACTGCAAAAGTAGGATTAATTCGATTGCCTTTACAAAATCTTTAATATTGATAAAATAAATTTGTTAGATACAACTAACAATTTTAAATTTACAAAACTAACAACGAAGAATATGCAGGCAATCGGAACTTGGAAAAATAGAATTTGTAACACCAAAGCCGCAGGATTTTGGCTTGCAATGTCCGTAAATTTTTACAGTTTACAGGCTCAAGAAAGAACAAATACCGAGGATACATTGGGTAGATTTGAGGAAATAGTAATTTCAGGGACACTGAAAGAGGTACAAAAATCTTCTAGTTCTGTTCCCATCGAACTGTATACGGCTCAATTTTTTCGCAGTAATCCGGCGCCTAGTTTATTTGAAGGACTATTTCAAGTGAATGGGGTTCAACCACAAGTAAATTGCAATGTTTGCAGTACCGGAGATATCCATATAAACGGAATGGAAGGACCTTACACGCTTGTGTTAATTGATGGGATGCCCATTGTAAGCGGACTTTCCACCGTCTACGGATTGTTTGGTATTCCACAAGCGCTAATCGATCGGGTAGAAATTGTAAAAGGGCCTGCCTCTACTTTGTACGGTAGTGAAGCAGTGGGTGGATTAATAAACGTTATTACCAAAAAGACAACTACCGCTCCTCGATTTATTGTTGATATTATGCAAAATTCTTGGGGAGAATTTTCAGCCGATATCGGTGGAAAGATTATGCTTGCAAAAAATCAATCTCTATTGCTTGGCTTCAATGTTTACAATTATCAACAACTTCACGATAAAAACCAAGACAATTTTACAGATATACCGGTTGTTCAGCGTATATCAGCATTTGGTAAATGGAGTATTTCCCGCAAGAATTATCGTACTTTTTCGTTGGCTTCCCGTTGGGTAAATGAAACGCGTTGGGGTGGCGATATTCGATGGGCACCTCAATTTCGCGGTGGGGATAGTATTTATGGCGAAAGCATTTCAACCCAACGATGGGAAATTTTTGGTACATATCAATTGCCAACTATCGAAAATATCAAATTGCAATTTAGCGGTAACGGACACTACCAAAATAGCTTTTATGGGAATCTGCATTTTCAAGCAATTCAGAAGATTCTATTTTCTCAATTATTGTGGAATAAAACAATCTCAAATCATTCTATACTCTTAGGAGCTGCGCATAGATACACATATTATGACGACAATACACCGGCAACGTATACAATCATTCCAACTACATCTCAGGGGGTAAATACTCCATCGCGCATTCACCTACCCGGTTTATTTTTCCAAGATGAGATTGAATGGGGCGATGGTAACAAACTGCTTCTAGGAATTCGATTCGATATGCATTCTGTTCATGGTAGAATTTTATCGCCGCGATTCAATTACAAATGGAACAGCGAAAACAATCTACACATCCTGCGATGGAGTGTTGGAAATGGGTATCGCGTAGCGAACATTTTTACCGAAGACCACGCCTCCTTAACCGGTGCTCGAGAAGTAGTTTTTCAAGAAGAACTCAGACCTGAGCGCTCTTGGAACACCAATTTAAATTGGAATCATACCGTAAGTAAAACCGGTGCTCTATTGTGTACTATAGACGCTTCCATTTTCTATACCCGTTTTAGCAATAGAATTCTAGCCGATTACGAAACTGACCCCAATAAAATATACTATGGAAATCTCCATGGTTATTCGGTAAGCAAAGGAATTTCCAGTAATGTAAATATGGTATTTAAACAACGATTTACTGCGAATTTCGGTATCACCCTGTTGGATGTTTTTGTTCAGGAAGAAGTTGTACGATGGAAGCCTTTATTTCAATCTCGATTTTCCGGAGTGTGGCTATTGAAATATGAATTTCTCCCTATAAAAACTACCATAGAATATACCGGTAATATGCACAGTCCTATGCGGTTACCGCTTTTGGGCACCTTGGATCCTAGAAAAGCGTATTCGCCTTGGTGGAGTTTACAAAATATTCAAATAACTAAAAAATTTAACCCTCAATACCGAATTTACGGTGGAATAAAGAATTTACTTAATTGGACTCCTGCAAACGGGAATCCATTTCTGATTGCTCGTACCCATGACCCATTTGATAAACAAGTAAAATATTCCGCAGATGGTCAAATCATTCCAACAGCAGAAAACCCTTATGCTCTAACTTTCGATCCAAGTTACGTTTACGCACCCAATCAAGGAAGGAGACTATATTTTGGCTTATCGATTAATTTTTAAATCTCACAATTTTTTCTTATATTCTATCAATTAAGTTAAGTGTAAACTATGCAATCCAATTCAAAAAACTCCAGAAAAATCGGTGACCTATTGGTGGGTTCGATATATCCTTTATACGTAAATAAGGTAGTACGAAAAGGCAGATCAGAGGAAGAACTATTGGAAGTATTTCGATGGTTTACCGGATTAAACAATCAAGAAATTCAGAAATTCTGTGCCACACCTACCACATTTGAATCGTTTTTTAAACAATGCTCAATCAATCCGAGAGCTTCATTGATTACGGGGGTTATTTGTGGTGTTCGCGTTGAAACCATTGAAGATGATTTAACGCAAAAAGTCCGTTACCTAGACAAGTTGGTGGACGAATTGGCCAAAGGAAAATCGATGGCTAAAATTTTACGATAATCTCCGGTTTATCTCAGTATCTTATTTAATTAATTATTAAAATCTGTCTAGACGTCACATTCAGATTGGGTGAAGCCAATTCCAAAATATAGGTCCCTGTTTGATAATTTTTCAGTTCTATGATTTCATTTGACAATTGGTCAATAGCCCATTGTTTCAATAATGAACCGTTTAATGAATACAATTTTATAGCTACATCACGAATTATGTTTTTTGCCTCAATTGTAATTGTTGATTTCGTTGGATTAGGAAATACCGTAAACACTTCATTCCCGTGATTTTTAGTGTTTACTGTGGGATTCGGCGTCACTTTGACATAATATGGTTTTAAATTATTCGCAATAATTACTTGCCTACCAAAAGTAATAAATGCAATATCTTTATTACCATCTCCATTTAAATCATAAATTCTATAACTACTAATCCCCGTTCCAGGATTAAGTATAGATGTCATATCTTCAAATTTGGTCCTTCCTTTATTGAAATACAATCTCGGTTTACCTCCTAAGGGCGCAACAACAAAATCAAGCCAACCATCATTATTTAAATCGGCCACCTCAATCCATTTTATCCAATTTTCTGAGCTGCTGTAACTTTGTATGATATTCTTGCTCGAATCACTAAAAGTACCATTTTTATTATTAATCAACAGTTGCAGCTGACAGGTTTGATACTTATATAACGTTGACATAAGTAAATCTTGATAACCATCATTATTTAAATCGGCAACGGCAATCGCCACCGTCCCCCATTGGTTATTACCATATCTATTGGGTAAACCACCCAGAACTTCTGTAAAACTCCCGGAGCCATTATTTTCAAGTAATAAATCGGTATTTATTCCACTATTATCAACAGCACCAAGCACTAAATCGAGATCATTATCATTATCAAAATCTATTGCTCTGCTCGACATATAAACTTTGTTAAGATTTGCAATGTTTGAAGGGAAATTTGAGGTTTTTACTGTAAAAACACCATCCCCATTATTCATTAAAAACCGAGGGCCTACGGATTTATTATTCCATATATTACAAACATAAATATCCAAATCTCCATCTCCGTCAAAATCACCGTGAGCTGAATTATGAGAAAAGTCTAATACACTTGGTAAATTTTTATTGTTTTCAATTAATTTGCCGGTAGAAGAACCCAAAAATAGAGAATTTTGCCCACCAGGGAAGGGTGAAATATCGGTTCCGTGATCGGCAATAAATAAATCTTCTTTTCCATCTTTATTAAAATCTGCGGTGATAAAATCCCTAGGATGAACCAAACTATCAAACCCTGAAATTCCGTTTAAATCCAATTGATATTGGTGATTCCCATTATTTTTCAAGGGCAACATCTTTGTATATGTTGGAGGATTGGTTGCCGGCCATTTTAACTGTGTTCCAATTAAATCTTTTTTCCCATCCGAATTCCAATCAATTAATATTAGGTCTTCCGCACCCAGCGTACTACTCGGAAGGTCAATAGTAACATAAGAAAAGAAGGGTCCAATTTCAGACATTTTCTGTGGAATTGGATCCTCCCCATCTGTGCCCACAGAATTGCCCCGATATAAATCAAATTTTTTAACGGTCAAATCTTTACACACTTGACCTACACTGTCGTTTAATGGCCAATATGCAATCAAACCTGCTTCATTTCCTAACAATATTTTTTGATTATTTGCTTTTAATTGACTTTGGGTCTGTTCCGTATCCCACAATCTAACTTCTCCAACACAACCTTTAAAACCACAACAAGTAGAACCGTTTGTTGGTGTTGATCCAGAGCCAATAGAAAACGGAATTTTGGTAGGGTTCAAGGGTGGGCCAGGACTGGTTGATTCACCAATTAAATTTCCATTTATGTACAATTTCATCTTACCCGAATTGAGCACTGCTGCCACATGGGTCCATTGTTGAAGCGGTAAATTATTTGTTGCGGTTACCGTTACATAGGAACCCGAACTGCCTGTTGTTTGGATAAACTCAACTTTTAGACCAGAAGGATCCATTGCTAAAACATAATTTTGAAAGGGATTATCCGATCGAGGATTAAATGTCTTACCCATAATAATAGAATAGGGCGATGCAGATTCTAAATAAATCCATGCCTCCATTGTAAAAGTCGTACCTAAATCTAGGGA
>JBJOFM010000296.1:0-4085 GCA_046048755.1 Bacteroidota bacterium
TCACGAAGGTTCCGAGCATAAACGGATGAATCACGGTGACTTGGTGACCGAAATCTCTGAACAAATGCGCCTGTTCTTGCACGAAACTACCGGCTGTTGGATTCTCCTTGGATGGATACCAAGAGGCAATCAAAAGGATGTTCAAGGATTTATCGCTCATGAAGACCAATGTTGAGATAGTTCAGTACTATTTTAGGGTATTCCGTTAAAAGATAGAACGACGGAAGATGTTGCCACGCCTTAATCCAATGTTGAGATGCTACACAAAATTGTTTGTTTTGTCTCGCTCGGTAGACATACATTCGGTACTTGGAATCAACATATTGGTCGAAAAAAACTGACGGTAATTTACTTTCAAAGCACGATGCATGGTTGATTTTAAGGTCTAGAATTGCACTAATGTATTGATTCACTTCGACAACTCGCACATTGTTCATTCCCTGCACAACCGTTCCATCGTTATGCACATGTTGAATAACTGTAAATTGTTCAATTTGATATACCGGATATTGGGCAGCGATGCGCAACCACAGGTGGGTGTCTTCCCAAATTCTGAATTTTGCATGAAAGAGATTTTCTTCCAATACATCTCTATGGACACATACAGAATTCATTAATATAAATTTTGAAGCTATTTCTTCAAGAATATTCTTTTTACAATCCAGCATGCTGTGTTTATATTCCATTCCGTTTTTACGAATCAGATTCCCTGTAACTAACATTTTTGGGGTATCATTTGATTCTATTTCTTCATGAAATATTTTTAAATGATCTTGTAAATACTCATCATCGCTATCTAAAAAACAAATCCATTCACCGGTTGCGAGTTTAATTCCATTATTTCTGGCGGAACTTCGTTCCGAATTCTCTTGATAGAAATACTTAATTCGTTGATCATTAAAGGAATTAACTATTTCTTTGGTATGATCGGTTGATCCATCATCAATGATAAGCAGTTCCCAATCTTGAAAATCTTGCGTTACTACACTTCCAATACTTCGCGACAAAAACGAAGCTCTATTATAGGTTGGAAGAATAATGGAAAAGAATGGCATTTACTTTACTTTAATAGGGACGTTTGAATTCAATCGAAACAAAATACGAAAATAATCGTCAAGATTAGCCAGATGAATTAGTGCCGAAAGCCGTAAGTCCTTGCGTTCTTCAAAATTCATTCTCGACCACAATACCCCATTAGACAGCAAATTAAAAACGATTAGACAATAATAAAATAATAAACCAAAAACCCCGTGAGTTTTCCTGAAAAGCAAAGCAATCGAAGCACTGCGCTGCCTTAAATTCCATGATTTATTCGGACTACTTGCTTCATTTCCATGTAATAGGGAAATCTCATCGTAGCACCTTAGTATATACCCTTGTTTCAAAATTCTTCGAGACAAATCAAATTCCTCCGAATACAAAAAGAAGTCGGTATCGAATCCATTCAACGATTGAAATAGCGAACGCTTAATCAGTAAACATGCGCCATGTAAGGCCTTAACCTCATCGGGAATTGATTTGAACCACCGATTGAATAATTTTGCCAATATTCGATTATAGCTCAAGACTTCTTTAAACGATGCATTATATGGATAAACAACTTTTTGATGTGTTCCGAATTCATCGACTAAGCTACAATTTGACATGCCTACATGTTCGGAATCTGTTTTAAATCGAATCAACAACTGTTCAATGGCATTATCCATTACCACAATATCCGAATTAATTACAGCTATAAATGCTCCACGAGCACTAGCCACCCCAATATTCACCGCACTACCAAACCCAAGATTGGTGGAATTTTGAATCCAAATGACTTCGGGTACTTGAGATTTAATTAAGACAGCACTAAGGTCGGTCGAAGCATTATCAACTACGATTAATTCATAAGATACGTTCATTGACTGCTTTACAATAGACTCAAGGCAAGCCAATGTATTATTCGCAGTGTTATAATTAACGATGACAATAGATAACTCAATCATGTTTCAACTTGTGTGACAAGGTATGAATAACTGCCAATAGTCCATACACAGAAATGAGATTCAACATCGTTAAAAATGACCCCTTGCGCTGTGCCTTTGAATACCGATTGAAATATGCAAAGATTAAATACTCAGAAATATTGTTTCGTAGTGCTTTCGTAGGACGCTGTTTAAAAACATACTGAGCAATGCGCGCATTTTCATAAAAAGTGTCCATAGTACTGCTTCGGGAAGCTCTTACGGTTTGGTCGTGTACACGAAAATAATTCAGACTTTCATTTAAGTAACATCCATTTCCGTTAGATAAAATCAATACCCACAACATCCAATCCCCACATAACTTGAAATCGGTAATTTCAGGAATTAACTGACGTAATGTTGCACCTTTCGTTAACACGCTACTGGCATTTACGATGTGATTAAAATTGAACATTCGTTCTTCTAGGAATTTAGAAGAATTAATGTGATGCATAGGTAGATCAGGGTTAAACACCTCATCTGAAGGAAAAAATGATGCTCCAAGATAGGTAGCCCTCTCTCCTAGCCTGTTTATAATAGTTGATTTACAGAAAACCAAGTCAAGCTCCTGCACGGAAGAAAGACATTTCAATAAAAAATCCGGGTGAGCCACATCATCGCTCTCCGCAATCCAAATCCAATCTCCTTGGGCCAGGTCTAATCCTTTTTTCCATTGAACAAAGGTATTTCCACTGTTGACTTCGTTATATTCAATATGGCGGATTTTCTCATGTCCTCGGTAGCCTTCTATGATCTCCCGGCTGTTGTCGATTGAGCAATCATCCAGTATAATCACCTCAAAATCTCTGTAGGTTTGATTTAACACAGAATCGATGCGCTCTTGAAGATAAGGTGCATGGTTGTAATTCGGAATAATTACACTAACCAAGGGATTGTATGAGTTTTTTCCATTCATCATCGAAACGTGCGGAATCGAAGTGTTCTTTTGCGTAAAAATAAGCCTTTTTCGAACGTTCATTAAAATCTAATGGGTGTTGACTTAAGGATACTATGTGTGCAATACTTTCATCAACACACTGATCTGGATTGGTCAAAATCGCATAATCCCCTTCCTGCAACACAGATGGAATACCTCCAACAGCAGTTACTATTGGAACGCACCCGAAGGCCATTGACTCAGCGATCACTTTAGGAAACCCTTCACTTTCTGAAGTCATAACCAATACATGGGATTGCGAATAAATAGATTCAATTTGCGCTTGATCTAAAACTACACCGTGCCAGGTAATGTTTGATTCTACCGATAAATCTGATTTAATACCGACGAGATGAAATTTAACTGCGGTTAAATCAGCGCAGCGTGATGCTATTTCTAGAAATAAGTCAACTCGTTTTTCTTTAGCATCTCGACCAACATAAATCACATTAAAATCCGTTGATGGTTTGTTTGGAATCGATAAAGGGAAGTTTACTTTATGGTTAATCACCTTGATTCGCTCTAACAACTCCGCTGGATAGCCCGCATTTGAATACAAGGGGTTGATCCAATTCAATAATCCAACATTAACCAAAACACGACGGTTAATCCGAGGGGCTAAATCGTTATTCAAGTAGTGTGAGTCGGCCACTGAATTATTAGCATTGTTGTGCACAATGTCTACCAATTTTACATGAGATTCAAGAAAAGGCCATAAAAACTCAATGGACTCTCGATGCCAAAATACGACTACTGGATTCGTTGCTGAATTTATTTTACGGGCTAAGCGCTTGATGTACCAAGCACGAATTAGCCTTCCAAACCTTGGTGCTTCTAGAAAAGTGGACAGAAAAGTTACAGAGCCAAATGCGTTAAACAAAGAAAGCCATTGATCTCCTTCACGTTTAGCTTCTTTTGTTCGCCGATGCGCCATTCCTTTCCATGGATTCACTCGATAACGTATGAATATTTCCATAGGATAATTCGATAGGGCATTCAAAACATCCAAATGAACACGTTCTGTACCCCCAACAGAGGCTAAGGGGAAGAAGAAAAAGATGCGCGTCTTACTCATTTAATACTGCATTAAAGAGTGACTTCCATCGGGCTTTTTGAATCTCAACTCCAAGCCTACTGATATAAGT
>JBJOFM010000297.1:0-4364 GCA_046048755.1 Bacteroidota bacterium
ACAAAGAAGTTCTCCGCCGCCGCTACCGCCTTCTGGACCCAAATCAATAACCCAATCCGATACCTTAATTACATCCATATTGTGCTCAATAACCAATACGGTGTTGCCCTTATCTACTAGGATTTGTAAAACCGATAACAATTGTTTGATATCGTTGAAATGCAATCCCGTGGTGGGCTCGTCTAAAATATACAGGGTTTTACCGGTGTCTCGTTTGCTGAGCTCGGTGGCTAATTTTACTCGCTGTGCCTCGCCGCCGCTGAGAGTAGTGCTGCTTTGGCCTAAGGTGATGTATCCCAAACCTACATCCAACATGGTTTTGATTTTACGTTGAATCAAGGGGATGGGTTCAAAGAATTCAACGGCTTGTTCGATAGACATCTCTAGCACATCGTTAATGCTCTTGCCCTTGTATCGAACTTCCAATGTTTCCCGGTTGTAACGTTTCCCTTGGCATTCGTCGCACAGGACTTCTACATCGGGTAGGAAGTTCATTTCGATAACTTTTCTGCCGCCGCCACCGCAAGCTTCGCATCGTCCACCTTTAACATTGAAACTAAATCGCCCAGGCTTGTAGCCGCGGATTTTGGCTTCTGGGAGTTGACAGAACAAATTTCTTATTTCGGAAAAGACACCCACATAAGTTGCTGGATTACTGCGAGGCGTTCTACCGATGGGACTTTGGTCGATTCGAATCACTTTATCGATATGCTCCAATCCCAGAATACTGTCATGGGGTAGGGGTCTGTAATTTGAACCGTAAATTTTATTGTGTACTGCCGGGAACAGGGTTTCGTTAATGAGGCTAGATTTGCCGCTTCCGCTCACTCCGGTTACGCTGATGAGCACGCCCAAGGGGATTTCTACGGTGGTGCCTTTTAAATTGTGGCCGGTAGCATTGCGGAGTACGATTTTTTCTTTTCCGGGTTTACGGCGTTTTTTAGGTACAGGAATAGATTCTTCGTTTCGGAGATATTTTCCCGTAATGGCATTGGATGCTTTGAATTGTTCCACCGTGCCCGATGCGGTAATTTGCCCACCGTGTAAACCGGCAAACGGACCAATTTCCACCAACCAATCGCTGGCGTTCATCATGTCTTTATCGTGTTCAACCACCAACACAGAGTTCCCTATATCGCGCAATTCTCTTAAACTATTGATTAATCGCTCGTTATCGCGCTGGTGCAATCCGATGCTAGGTTCGTCCAAAATGTACAATACATTCATCAGTTTACTTCCAATTTGGGTAGCTAATCGAATACGCTGGGCTTCACCACCACTCAATGTCCGGGCAGGAGAATTTAAACTTAAATAACTCAATCCAACCCCACACAAGAAATCCAATCGGGAACCAATTTCTTTCATTAATTCCGATCCGATGAGTTTTTGTCGATCACTTAAGTCGGAATCCACACGGTTTAACCAATCCCTCAAGTCCCCAATATTCATTCGTCCCAGTTCGGCAATATTTTTATCGGCGATTTTAAAATGAAGAGATTCTTTTTTCAATCGAGCTCCGTTGCACTGGGTACAGGTTTGCTGATGCATAAATTCTTCGGCCCATTGACGTAATTTATCGTCTTCGGATTCGAAATAATTTTCTTGAATATAGTGTACAACGCCTTTGTAGGTGCTTTCGTAATTTTTCTTCTGGCCTTGATGATTAACATGTGAAACCACAATGGATTCATCCATTCCATACAAAACCGATTCTAATTGTTTGGGTTTTAATTGAGAAATAGGATCGGCCAAACTGAACCCCAATTCTTTGGCAACGGCCCTTAACTGAGAAAATGTCCAATTCTCACGAAGTTCGCCGATAGGGACTATCCCTCCGCGGTTGATGGATTTTGATTTGTCTGGAATAATAAAATCGATGTTCACTTCCGCAGTTTCTCCCAATCCTTCGCACTGAGGACAGGCTCCGTACGGGGAATTAAAAGAAAACATGTTGGGCTGTGGTTCATCGTAGCTGATTCCGCTCACGGGATCCATCAAAAACTTACTAAAGGGATGCATTTTACCGTCCGCATCTTCAATAAGAAAACTGCCTTGACCCATTTTCAACGCGGTTTTAATGGACTCCGTAATACGTGTCAATGAAGACTCTTTCACTTCAATGCGGTCAATAACTACCTCAATATCATGAATCTTGTATCGATCTACTTGTAAACCGGTGGTAATCTCCGTGATTTCGCCATCGATTCGTACCTTGTTGTATCCTTTTTTCTTGGTTTGTTCGAAAAGTTCTCTATAATGTCCTTTTCGGGCTTTTACCAAGGGTGCTAACAATGTAACTTTTTGATTGTCAAATTTTTGTATTGTGGTCTCAATGATCTGTGCTTCAGTGAGTTTTACCATTTTTTCTCCGCTAATCCACGAATAGGCATCGGCCGAACGAGCAAATAGGAGTCGGAGAAAATCATAAATTTCGGTAACGGTTCCTACGGTACTTCGTGGATTTTTAGAGACTGTTTTTTGTTCGATTGAAATAACGGGCGACAAGCCTTTTACCTTATCCACATCGGGTCTACGCATATCGCCAATGAACTGTCTGGCATATGCACTAAAACTTTCTAAATATCTGCGTTGTCCTTCGGCGAAAAGAGTGTCGAAGGCTAAACTGGATTTACCAGAACCCGATAATCCAGTAAATACAACCAGTTTATTTCTGGGAATTACCAAATCCAAGGATTTGAGGTTGTGTTCTCGCGCTCCAATTACCTCGATAGCAGGCTCATCGGGGTGGGGAAGATGGATATCGGAAGGTTGGATGGAGTGCGCTTTCATGGAATCCGCAAAAATACTCAATTATTTCTGCAATTTAGTAACAATCGTAACTTGATAATGATTGGATTACCTGTAGAAAATGAACGGATAAAGTGCTAATTAAAACTGGTTTTTTTTAACCCAAAGCCACAATCCTGCAAAAAGTAAGAAGTAAAAAATGTTGAATATACGTAGGCGGTTTCTGTATAGGCTATTTGTTGTGGTTTCGAAAACTACCATCTACTACCAACTGCCGCCAACTACTGCCATCTACTACCAACTACCGCCGGCACCGCCACCATTGAATCCACTGCCGCCTCCGCCAAAGCCTCCCCAATCGGAACCACTGCTGGATCCCCAGTCTGAAGAACTACTTGAACCCCAGCTGCTATCCGAGTGATTGGAACTTCTGCCGCTGTTTAATAACGCATTCAGTAAGATGGCATTTAAGCAACCACTATTACCACCACCTAAAGTAACTCCACGTCTAACAGCCCGGAAAAACTTCCACATGATAAAAAAGAAAATAAAAGGAATAAATAAACCGAGGAATACGGCCACCCAACCGGTATGCTCCGAAGTGTAAGTGTAGGTGTAACCATTGCTGTTAGATCGTTTGAACTCGCCATTCATAGCCTGAATAAAGGCATCTGTGGCTTGATCTACGCCGGTATAATAGTCGCGATTACGAAAATTGGGTTTGAAATAGTCATCAGCAACAATTCCAATAAATCCATCAGGTATTTTTCCTTGAGTTCTATCCGAAGTAATGATATGGTATTCTCTATCATCAACAGCGATATACATTAAAATACCACTGCGATCATTTTTGTCACCCACATCCCAGCCTCTGGCGAGAAACATAGCTCTATCAAAAGGACCATAACCTCCGTGTGTTGGCTCAAAAACAACGGCAATCTGAATGCCTGTGGTATCCTCTAATGCCCTGAGTTTTTTTGTTAATTTGGCATATTGCTCTTCACTTAATACGTTTGCGTAATCGTTTACTAAACCTTGAACTTTTGGAAGCGTCTGCTCTGCCTGAAGTCCTAAAATGGATAATAAACTAATTAATAAAACGAAAATTCGGGCGTTCCAAAATTTTGAAATCTGCAATTTGAATGGATGTAAAGCGCTGTACATTGGGTATTGCTTAGTCGGTACTTACGGTATTATCAAGTTCATTGGGATTTGGATTACCCGTTGCAGGGTATTCCAACGTTAGTCGATTTCCGGCTCTTTCCAATCCGTGTAAAATGGCCAGGGTAGGATTGCCTTCCCGAAATAAATCGGCCATTTCTGATTTTACCTTTTCCCAAAAATCCGGTTCCACTTTGCTGTTAATGCCTTCGTCTCCCACAATGGCAAATTCTCTTCTTTGGGTGTTAACCCACAACAAAATACCATTTCTTTCTTGGGTGTTATGCATCCCCAAATCGTGAAATTTTTGGATTGCTGAAGCCATTGGATCTACATCTTCTTTGGAAGTAGTAGCATGCACACGCAATTCAGCACGGGTAAACTTTTCAATTTCACCGATGGAATCACTGATTTTAGTTACATCCAATTGAACCACCTTGGATTCAACATTGAAA
>JBJOFM010000298.1:0-3580 GCA_046048755.1 Bacteroidota bacterium
GCTTGGGGCTATTGGATTTTTAGCTTCTTGCAACGACGAAGGTGGCTCGAACAACAACAATGGAACCATTGACATCTCTGGTAAAACCAAACAAGAAGTTTTCATGATGCATTCTTGGAAGTTAACTTCCTGGATAGACAGTGGACAAGGAGAAAAAACAGAAAGTATTGAGCAATGCAAACAAGATGACGTTTATGACTTTACTACAACCACTACATTCACAGTAACAAACAATCAAAAATGCGACCCATCGGATAAAGATGTAGATGTATTAAGTTGGGGAATGCCTAGTGCAAATGGAGATGATATTAGCTTTTTTGGTGTTAGCTGGAAGATCAAATCATTAACCGGTGAAAAGATCATCTTAAATCGCAAATATTTATTCAATTTCCCATCGGGTTCAACCGATACTTTGTACTCGGATATTACCTTAGTTAAGAAATAATTGGCTATTATTATAAATTCACGGCCGTCTAGCAATTAGTTAGGCGGCTTTTTTTATTTTGTTAATTTTCTCAAACACTCTTTTTTAAGCGTAATTGCCTTAGTATATTCTGGAGACATTCTCAAAATTTCATCACAATGGGAATTAGCTGTTTGATAATTCTCAAATTCAAATTCAATAATCGCCATGTTATATCGAGCCATGATATGGTTTGGATTGAGTTTTAATGTTCGTTCGTACAATTCCATTGCAGTTTTAAAGGAACCGTTCCATTGAGATGCTAATCCATAGTGATACAATGCTTCATCACTAAACTCATTCATGGTGGCAGCTTTTTTTGCCCAAATCAACGATTGATTGTCTCGTTTAGCCATTAACAACAATGTGTATTGCATCGTTGCATCATAATTTTCTGAATTTTCTTTAAGTACCGTTTGCAAAAGATTAATTGCAGCCGATGTGTCTTTTTGTTCTTTCGCAGCAATGGCCCTATATACCATTGCTTTTTCGCGGTATGCGGGGTCTTCTTGAAGCTCTTTATATAATTTATCCGCTTCTGTGTATTGCTGACGAGCTAAAAACAAATAAGCAAGCAACGATTTCGCCTCGTTAAAATCAGACTTTAATCGCAAGCATTCTTCCAAATGTTCTTTGGCTTTTTTAGGCTGTGCTGAATCTAATGATAAATACGTTTCTGCTATTTTATAATGATAAATGGGCTGTTTGTTATTAAGAGATATAGCCCATTCTAAATCGGTGACGGCATCTTTGAATCTTTTTTCAAAGAAGAACGCATTGCCCCTAAAGTAGTAAAGTTCTGCATTTTTCGGATCTTTGTTGATTTTAGCACTTGCCGAACGAATATCAACAGAGAAGTTGGTATCTGTTTCGCTAATGTATCTGCCTGAAATTTGGGGATTGTTGCAGGAAGCAATGATTAGCAACCAAATTGAAAAAATGGCTAATCTGCTCATTTTGTGCTCGGGACGGGAATCGAACCCGTACTGTCATTGCTGACAACAGGATTTTAAGTCCTGCGCGTCTACCTATTCCGCCACCCGAGCGGGGGTGCAAATATACAATAAATATCTAATTTTCTATGAATTTATTGAGATAATTGTAGATTCTATGATATCACAAGCCTCATGTAATTGACTTTCAGAAATTAACAAAGGCGGAGCAAATCGAATTGTATGGGTATGTGTTTGTTTTGCTAATAATCCATGGGATAATAATTCTAAACAAATGTTGTAGGCAGTCTTATTTTCACCAAAAGGTTTGATGTCAATGGCATTCAGCAATCCTTTACCACGAACATCTAAAATTAATTCCGATTGGATATTTTTCATTCTTTCTCTAAATATCTTTCCCATCGCTTCGGCATTTTCAATCATTTTTTCATCTATTAAGACGTCCAATGATGCCATAGCAACTGCACAAGCCAGCGGATTTCCACCAAAGGTAGATCCATGCTGACCTGGATGAAGAACCCCCATAACCTCATGAGAGGTTAACACAGCACTCACTGGTAACACGCCACCTCCTAGCGCTTTACCTAATATCAATATGTCCGGTTTCACATTTTCATGGTCGCAACATAACATCTTACCGGTTCTACCTAATCCTGTTTGTACTTCATCGGCAATAAAGAGTACATTGTATTTGGAACATAAGTCGCGAACACCTTTTAAATAACCTGCGGGAGGAACAATTACGCCTGCTTCTCCTTGAATCGGTTCCACCATAAATGCACAGGTGTTTTTATTACTTAAAGCGGCTTCCAATTGAAGTAGATCGCCATAGGGAACTACATCATACCCAGGAACCAATGGGCCAAAATTCCCATAACTATCGGCATCTTGAGATGAACTTATAGCTGCAATAGTTCTACCCCAAAAATTACCTGTTGCAAATACCACTCTGGCTTGATTACTTGCTATTCCTTTAATCTCATACCCCCACTTTCTTGCTAATTTAATAGCGGTCTCTCCTCCTTCTACACCGGTATTCATAGGTAAAACACGATCAAATCCAAGCAAATTCGTTATGTATTTCTCATAGGGGCCTAATTGATTGTTGTGAAATGCACGAGATGTTAAGGTTAGTTGTTCCGATTGATTGTGTAATGCTTTAATTATTTTGGGATGACAATGCCCCTGATTAACAGCACTATAAGCCGATAAAAAATCCCAATATTTCTTACCATTTACATCCCAGATCTCTACCCCTTTCCCATACTCCAAGACAACAGGTAAAGGATGATAATTGTGGGCGCCAAACGATTCTTCCAGTTGAATAAAATATTGTGATTTGTCTTGAAGCATAGCACAAATTTACTACAAGCCGTATTGATTTTTAGAAACCAATTTAAATTAGTATTTTCGAAGTATTCGCATCTTGAGAAATTGCCTATTAATATTGTTTTACTTCATTGCTTCTAATTTAGCAATGGGCTCAATTGGTAGGAGTTCAACAAGTACATTTAATTACAATAATAAAAGTAATTATAGCCTATCTTCCCAATGCTTAAAATACGGTAGAGTTAAATTATACACGGAACTTGACCCCCAATTACATAAACGACTGATTGATAGCGTATTTATTCAATTGAATGAGACCTTACAAAAAATTGAGTTGCAGCTTGGATATAAGTTAACAGCAGATATCGAACTTCAATTATTTACGGATTTAGATTCTTACAATGATGCATTTAAAGAAACGAAAATCTACGTTGAGCAGCATAATATTTCTCGAATTTATACCAAAGAGAAAATCTTACCCCTTTTTGTGGCACAACGATTTCAGGACATAAAATCCGATATCCAATTTTTAGTTTCCTATATTCTATTGGATGAGTTTCTTCATGGAGTTGGGGTTAAACAACGCTTAAATCAGGGCGATGCTGTGAGATTACCAATTTGGTTAATTCATGGATATTGTTATTTGAATGCTAAACCTTGGAGCGCTAAAGATGCCGATCAATTCCTCTTTTTCTCTAATCAAGGTTATTACGAAAATTTACATAAAATACCCGCGGAAGCACAAGCCACGTTCGGAAAGTATATTTGGAATAATATATTATCAAGTTCCAACAAGAATATTGAATCAACTATTTGGTTTACAGTTAAATACACC
>JBJOFM010000299.1:0-6047 GCA_046048755.1 Bacteroidota bacterium
GGGTTATCGAAAGACATCCCGATGTGTTGTTTTTAGCCATTGGTAAAACACATCCTTCCGTTGTTAAACAAGAAGGCGAACGGTATCGAAATCTGTTGGAAGAACAAGTACACGCCATGGGTTTAATGGAAAATGTTCGGTTTGTAAATGAGTATTTGCCTTTGCCTACATTGTTGGATTATTTGCAGTTATCCGATATTTATTTGTTCACGTCCAAAGACCCCAATCAGGCTGTAAGTGGTACGTTTTCGTATGCTGTTAGTTGTGGTTGTCCGGTTATTAGTACGCCTATTCCTCACGCCAAGGAGTTGTTCCGAGACAACAAAGGGTTAATTATCGATTTTGAAAATTCCGATCAACTTGCAGAAGCAATTATTCGATTGTTGGACGATGAACAAAAACGAGTAGAAATGTCGTTACACAGCTTTCATACCATGGCCTCAACGGCATGGCAGAATTCAGCATTGTCGCATGCCGTAGTATTTAAAATGAACGCTTCGGAAGACATCACATTGCATTACAAAATACCGCCTATTAATTTAAAACACATAAAGAAATTAACCACTCATTTTGGAATGATTCAATTTTCCAAAATTGCCAATCCCGACATAGAATCTGGGTTTACCTTGGACGATAATGCCCGTGCATTGATTGCGATCTGTCAGCATTACGCCTTATTCAAAAACCCTACAGATTTAGTGTTGATTAATACGTACATGGAGTTTATACGTTACTGCTTAAAACCCAACGGATTGTTTTATAATTATATCAATAAGAGCAAGCATATTACCGATCAGAATTACGAAGAAAATTTGGAAGATAGCACCGGAAGGGCCATATGGGCATTGGGTTATGTAAGTTCATTAGAAGGTGTACTTCCGTCAAATTTGGTACATGAAGCCAATAATTTACTGCAATACACCAAACCTCATGTTTTAAAGATACACTCAACCCGTGCCATGGCATTTATGATTAAAGGTTGGAGTTATCAGAATCAGCCTGAGGGGAGATTGCTTATTACTTCTTTGGCGAATCGGTTGGTGAACATGTTTTTGCACGAGAAAACGGAAGATTGGCGTTGGTTTGAACATTATTTAACCTATGGCAATAGTTTAATTCCGGAGGCTATGTTATGTGCATATAAAGTTACGGGTCAGTTAGATTACAAAGAAGTGGCGATGGATAGTTTTGATTTTCTACTTTCTAAAATTATTAAGAACGACCGAATACGGGTAATTTCCAACAAGGGTTGGCGATTTAAGAATGAAGTAAATCGGGCGATTGTAGGAGGTGAACAACCCATAGACGTGGCTTATACGGTATTGGCTTTGGAAACGTTTTATTCCGTTTTGAAAAAGGAAGAATACAAGCAAAAAGCCCAGCTAGCCTTTCATTGGTTTTTAGGGGATAATCACTTGCATCAGATTGTGTATAACCCTTGTACCGGCGGTTGCTACGATGGTGTTGAAGAAGAAAATATCAACTTAAATCAAGGGGCAGAATCAACGGTAAGTTATTTGATGGCTCGATTGGCCATTGAGCGAATGTTCTGTAAAGTGTCCTCCTAAATCGGTTTATTTTTTTAACTTCGTTTTTGAATGAGGAAGTTAACAGCGGTTGTATTTGGTTTGTTTGTTGTTTTCGCTGCAAATGATTGCTATGGACTGAACCAGAAATTGACACCGTTGGATAACGGTAGTTCGGCGGCTATAAGCCCCGCGTATGGTAGCTACGTGAGAGGGGACTTGGGAGCTTTTCCTTTGGATGGGCACAGGCAATATACGGATAGCCTACTGCCTACAAGTTTTCGCGTGCGATGGGTGAGTGGTTTGGAACTACCCCAATTGAATTCTGTAAACGATAAAGTAATTCGAAAAACCGGGTTTAGTTTATTGTACAATGAGGTGCACGAACAAGCCAGTTGGGTAGCTTACCAATTAACGCAATCCGAAACGCAAGGCATTATCGAAAGAACGGATAATTTCAGGGAAGATCCGATGGTTAAAACGGGTTCGGCAACGTCGGCCGATTATCAAGGAAGCGGGTACGATCGAGGACATTTAGCTCCGGCCGGCGACATGGGTTGGTCTTCGTTGGCCATGTCGGAATCGTTTTATTACAGCAATATGAGTCCACAAGTTCCTGCTTTTAACCGCGGTATTTGGAAGCGATTGGAAGAGCAGGTTCGTTTTTGGGCCGTGGATAACGATACGGTGTATGTGGTTACGGGTCCAGTATTATCGGGTGATTTACCCAAAATAGGACCCAGTCAAGTTTCGGTTCCTCGGTATTATTACAAAGTTTTATTGGATTATTCGGAGCCCAAAGTGAAGGGGATCGGGTTTGTTATGCCCAATATGGGGTCGAAATTACCCTTGCAGAACTATGCGGTAAGCATTGATAGTGTTGAGCGATTAACCGGGATCAATTTCTTTCCCAAGTTGGTGGATAATCAAGAGGAAATTATCGAGAAAACGGTGTGTTTGAGCTGCTGGAATTGGGGAAGTCTAGGGGGCTCTAGCCAATCATCCGTGTCTGGTTCTGGTAATTCAGCGGTATCTGCACCAAGACATCCTGCAGCATCAGGGGCCGTGCAATGTTCAGGAGTTACCCAATCCGGAGTACGTTGTAAACGAAGGACTACCAGTCTCAGTGGTAGATGCTATCAACATCAATGATAAATTATTTTTTATAAAGTTTATGCATCGCTAGCGTGTGAGGAAGGCTGATGCAGGCCAAGAAAATAAAAAACGGAGCCCATGTGGACAAATTGGGATTTAGATTTTGTACGTAGTTCATGAGGTTGAAATGGGTGGAAGTTGAATCAAGGGACGATTGACGGAATAACCCATAAAACAGCAACAGCAATCCCCAAGCTCCTAGATGAAAGGGCAAGGATTGCACCCATAAACGCTGATGAGAGATTTGTAAATGTTTTTTGATTTTGTACCAACCGTTGATGCTGTGTTGGCCGATGAAATACAGGCCAAACGACCACATCAAAGGCAGCACGGCGGAGGCTGCTAGCCATACGATAGTAATGCTCATTCCCCAGTATCGATTTTTAACGGAATAATAAACCCAAGGGAAAAAGACGAGGGCGATAAAGGGTGAAATGAATTGAAGTTTCGATGGCAAGTCTCCCGAAATTTGGAAGGTGTTCCAATTTGTGCCTGTTATACCGGAAATTATTTCAGCCGATTCTTTCCAGTGCGACAATATTATAAACGATAAAACTGTACTTCCCCAGCTCAGGGTTTGGGGTTTAGACATTCTCCAAAGTTCTCCATCGGCCTGACCAAAATGCCAAGCAGAATACAACAGAAAAAACATCAAGCATAGGTTCGGAAGCAATAACCAAGTTGCGGTAAACAGTGCGCCAATCAATAAATATTTGACTATAAATCCGGGGGCTGTTTGTTTATTCCATTGTTTGGTTTCCAGTAAATGATCTACGGCACCGTGCGGAATTCCAACAGTTATTAATCCAAGTATCAATGATGAATCGCCGATGATTGTTTGCCAGTACGAATTGCCGAGTAATAGTAAAGTTACCGTGATTAGTAATAGGCCAAGTGGGCGGTACAAGGATTGTACAAAAGAGTGTTGAAAAAGTACGCGCAAAAAGGGTTTGAAGGGTAATTTTCGTAAAATATGTATATCTTGAATTAGCGTAGTTTTTTCGTCCAAGAATTGCATTACTTGTGGAATTTCCACGCGATTAAATAGCTGTTCGAAGATGGGTTTGCCCCAGTGGGGTTGTTGGTCCAGAATTTTAAGTAACAGGCTATCGTAAAACTTAAATCTTGAAGGTGCTGTAGTTGGAAATAGGGGGTGGGATTCAAGGGTAACCGATTCCAACGAGTTTGTTGTTTGCCTTTTTATTGTTTCAGCAATTTTATCGGCGTGCGAGTACATCGATTTAAATGCATAACCGGTGCTGGGCTTGATAAGGTTCGCTCTGCCTCCCAAGTTTATTACGCCCGGCAATGGGTGGGTTTTTAATTGTGCATTACTCATGGGAATACATCCGGTTTCAGTATCTTCTATGGAATAGGCAACATTGAAATTGTGTATGTACTCGGTTAAGTGCAACTCAGCCAAATCTTGTGGGATTACTTCTTTACCAAAACGGGTGATTTCAATCAATGCTTCGTGTTCCGAATACGGAAGCACGTATACAAATTGGGTGAAATTGTCCTGTGGAGTTGTAAAATCCATCATTCGGAAGTCATTGGGTTGGAAGTACAACTCCTTGGTTTTGATTTTCCATCCCACAAAACTTTGCCAAAGGTGAGTTTCGAAGTTTTTAGGTGTATGGAATTGGGGATTTCGTGAATCGAAAATAATATCTGCGGTAAGAATTTGGTAATCGATTTGAATGAAGGGCTTGTCTGCTTGATTAGTTTGGATGGCCTCTACTTTTTTTGCCATTCGTTCCCAACCGAAATCACTGGTCATTTCGTCCAGTTTTTGGTAAAGATCGATGCTACTAATTTGCCAATATTGCAAGGGTAGTAAAGAGCTTTTCGATTGGTTTGCGACCGAAACAGAAGTCCAAGATTTAGAAATGATGGTTTTTAAATCTTTGACTATAGAATCTGTTTCTGAAGCCCAAAAGCAATAGGTTTTATCGTTGTTATTTTTCGCTTCGGGTTCTATGATTAATATGGATTTCCCGAGGAGTAGTTGTTGCTTTTTAAGGGCTAAGAGTGTGAGACTTGCAGACGCACCGAGCCCTACAAAAATGAAATCGTAGTGCCTGGTTGAGGGTATGGATTGGTGGTCTGTGATTAGTATTAAACAACCAAATTGTTGAATATGTTTATTTTATGCTGTTTTTAGTTTTGTTTATTTTGTTTTTTATCGGCCTCAATTTTAGTTATCATTGAATAATGAAATCAATCGCCTTTAAACTGGTTGCTGTTGGAGTAATTTTTTCAGCATCCATCACGAGCATTTTTGCACAAACTACCTTAGATATTAGTATGCCGGATGACAAGAAGTTGTTGGTAAATGGATCGGAGATAAATCCTAAAACCAATTTTGCTAATGTCAAAGCTCTTTTTGGGGAGGTGTCATCGGAGAAAGAGAAAGGGGATGGCAGAGAATATATGTTTGAATCCAGTGGAATAATAGTTTCAACCAATGCCGATGGTAATGTGAGAGGTATAGGAATTAATATTAATTGGGATGGGGATAAAAATTTCCCCAAAACGGCCTTTCCTGGAACGTTAGCTATAGGAGGAACTCCAGTTACGGCGTCGTTGAAATCGGAGGAGTTAGCTAAGTTTAAGGGAGTTGAGTTTGTTTGTCCGTTTCCATTGTTGTGTGCAAGTAAAAATAATAAAGCACCCGTAAAAACGATGATTGGTTTTAGTTCCAAGAACGTACTTACTCAAGTAATCTTTATTATGCAGTAGTGCAGAACTAAAGTTTGCTATCTTACAGAAAATTGATAAATTGCCGGTTATGAATAGAGCCGTTCGTTTATTATTTGCTGCAATTGCCGTGTTTATGGCTAGTTGCGGCGGGGGTGAAAAGACCACCTTCCAAATGAAAGATGTTGAATTTACCTTAGCTGGTCCTTTGTTTGAAGGTGCTAATCCCGTACAGTACACCGTGAATGTTGATCTGAAAGCAATTTTGGGCGACAAATATGCAGAAGGGGTGAAAATTACGGGAGCTACGTTAAAATCTGCCACACTAAAAGCAGGAGATTCTGCAAATTTTGATGGGGTTAGTTCGTTTGTTTTAAGTCTTGCTAGTGATAACAAAGATTTGAATATGAAAGAATTAGCAGTGTTGAATCCGGTAAAAGCGGGTTCTAATTCCGTATCCTTAACTCCTTCTACTGAAGCTACCGCGGGTGAATTTTTTGGAGAAAAGCAGTTTTACATAGTAGTGGATGCTGCTTTGGCAAAAGATATCGATGCCGATATGGTGTTTAAGGGGGATTTTGAGTTTGAATTGACTTACAAATAGCCCTGAATTGTTTAAGAATTCAATAAAAAATATCAAGATATTTATAAAATTCATAGGACTAT
>JBJOFM010000300.1:0-4515 GCA_046048755.1 Bacteroidota bacterium
GAAATACCAGATTAATCCAGGAATAATGGAAATCAAGCATGCAATAATAAATCGGATATCTGTTTTACTTAATGGAAGTTGATTTGATCTTTTGTGCTGTTCAAGTATTTTAGGAATTATAAAGACCAGCGTTGCTAGCCAAGCGATGGCTGGTAATTTGCTTAATACGGCCAAAGAGAAACTCAAGAACATAAATACAAGGTGACGGAGTTTTACTGAGTGTAAATACAATTGCGCCTGTCTAATTCCAATTAAAACCAATGCAATTGAAAAGGTATCGGGCATGACTTTTCTGCTGAATGAGAACCATACGGAGAATAGTAAAATTGCAGAGGTATTTTGGGCAATTCTTTGGGAAAAAGTGCGCAAAAGAAACTGATATAATGACCAAACTCCCCAAGTAGAAATAAGTAAATTTATCCATCGACCCTGCCAATGTTGGTATCCAAAGAGAGAATTTAAAACAGCGATTATCGTTTGAAACGCAGGAAATTCCGAACCAATAGTACCATCGTTATTACCAGCGAAATCAATTTGAGGATTGAACAAATTAAATCCATTGTTTTGCAAGTTTCGAGCGATCATGGAAGTAACCGTTTGCCGCCAATTATGTCCAATTTCTAACGGTGGATTGGTGATGCCGATGCATTGAATGGAAAGAAACACTACTAAAAGTATGTGTATAAACTGAATTTTAGGAAAAAGAGGCTTGAAATTCACGGTTAGGCTACCTTGATTTAGGTGCTGCGCAATTATACGTTTAAAAATCAAAACAATACTGTTTCGTGGACTTGCTTTGTTGTAAATTGCCATACGTTTTATGAGTTCGGGTAAATTATTTTTATTGGATGGAATGGCTCTGATTTATAGAGCGTTTTTCGCTTTTAGTCAGAACCCAAGAATCACTAGCAAGGGCTTAAATGCTAGCGCTATGTTTGGGTTTACCAATACGTTATTGGATATTTTAAACAAACAAAAACCCACTCATATTGCGGTGGTATTTGATACTGCGGCACCAACGCATCGACATAAAGAATTTGAGGCTTATAAGGCGCATCGTGAAGAAATGCCTGAAGATCTCGCTAAGAGTATCCCCTACATATTCAAGATAATCGAAGGTTTTAATATACCAGTAATAACTATGGACGGATATGAGGCGGATGATATCATTGGTACTTTAGCTTGGAAAGCAGGGGATGTTGGTTTGGATGTTTTTATGATGACTCCGGATAAAGATTTCGGTCAATTAGTGCGCGATAATGTGAAGATTTACAAACCGGGAAGAATGGGTTCGCCTGATGAAATTTTGGGTGTTGAGGAGGTTTTGAAGAAATGGGAAATTACTGAAATTAAGCAGGTTGTCGATATTTTAGGGTTATGGGGGGATGCTTCGGACAATATTCCGGGTGTGCCGGGTGTGGGTGAGAAGACGGCGAAGAAACTAATTGCTGAGTATGGCAGTATCGAGAATATTTTAGAAAATACGGATAAACTTAAGGGCAAAATGCAGGAAAATATGATTGCTTTTGCCGAGCAAGCTAAAGTTAGTAAATGGCTGGCTACCATCGATACACAAGTTCCCGTTGAATTGGATTTGGTGAGCTTGCAGTTAGATCCTGTGAATGCTGAAAAACTAACCGAAGTATTTGAGGAGTTGGAATTCAGGACTTTGGCCAAGCGAGTTTTAGGGGCCTCTGCAACAAGTGTTGCGAGTGAAGAAGATGGAGTGTCTAGGCCAAAATCGGTAAAAAAAGCGCTGCCATCCAATCCATTGCAGGGCTCTTTGTTTGATAGTCCGTCTTCTGCTAGTTCTTCGGAATCCGTGGGCGAAACCAATGAAGAAATTGACTTAGAAGGGGAAGGTAGTTTGGTGCCTAAACTGACAATTGTGGATGTTCCTCATGAGTACAAAACGGCTATTACTGTTGATGACAGACGCCAATTGATTTTGGAGTTGGAGGCAGCAGAATATTTCTGTTTTGATACAGAAACTACCAATGTTGAGTCATTGCAAGCGGAGATTGTTGGGCTGTCGTTTTCTACAAAACCTCATACGGCTTGGTACGTACCAATTCCTGCTGATAAAGACGAAGCAGCTTTAATTTTACAGGAATTTGCGGGGGTATTATCTTCATCGAAATTAAAAATCGCTCAAAATATCAAATATGATGTTGCGGTGCTGAGGAACTACGGAATAGTGGTGGCAAATCCTTGGTTTGATACGTTATTAGCTCATTACCTTTTAGAACCGGATAAAAGGCATAACATGCAGGTTTTGAGTGAGGACTATTTGAATTATTCACCTATTTCTATTGAAACATTAATTGGTAAAAAAGGTAAAAATCAAGGAAATATGCGGGATGTTTCGGTTGAATTGATAGCAGAATATGCAGCCGAAGATGCGGATATAACCTTACAATTATACTTGGTATTCAAAGATTTGATAGATCAACAAGGTGTAAAAGAATTGTTTGAAACCGTTGAAATTCCATTGGTTCATGTGTTGGAGGATATGGAGCGAAATGGAATTGCTTTGGATGTAGATTTTTTGAAACAATACAGCAGTGAGTTACTAACGCAAATGCAGTTGGTACAACAGCGGATTTTCGAATCGGCAGGATTTGAATTTAATATCTCCTCTCCTCAGCAAGTGGGTAAGGTTTTGTTTGAACAGCTGCAATTATTAGACAAGCCTAAAAAGACGAAGACAGGTCAGTATCAGACCGATGAAGAGACCTTGTTGAGTTTGGTTGGAAAGCATACGATAGTTCAAGATATTTTAGATTTTAGGGCCTTACAAAAACTTAAATCTACCTATGTAGATGCATTACCCGAATTGGTGGATAAGGAATCGGGGAGGGTGCATACTCATTTTAATCAAGCGGTAGCTGCTACGGGTAGATTGAGTTCACAAAATCCCAATTTACAAAATATTCCCATTCGAACAGAACTGGGCAGGGAGATTCGGAAGGCGTTTATAGCCGGTGATTCTGGAAAAGTTCTACTGAGTGCTGATTATTCGCAAATTGAATTAAGAATCATTGCTCATATTTCCTCGGATCCGGGTATGAAGGAGGCTTTTCAATTGGGATACGATATTCACACAGCGACGGCAGCAAAGGTTTGGGGGGTGAATATTGATGAAGTAGATAAAGAGATGCGTAGAAAAGCCAAAACCGTGAATTTTGGAATTATTTATGGAATTTCGGCCTTTGGTTTGAGTCAACGAGTAGGCATCAGCAGGGGTGAAGCTAAAGAGATTATTGATAATTATTTCCGTGAATTTGGTGGGGTTAGAGATTATATGGATGAGGCGGTTAGAAAGGCCCAAGAAAATGGTTATGTAGAAACTATTTTAGGTAGACGTAGATATATCCGGGATATTCATTCCAGAAACGCAGTAATGCGTGGTTTTGCAGAAAGAAACGCAATAAATGCTCCAATCCAAGGCAGTGCTGCGGATATGATTAAGGTGGCCATGATCAAAATTCACGATTGGCTAACAGCGGAAAAATTATCTACACGCATGTTGTTGCAGGTGCATGACGAATTGGTGTTTGATGTCCCTAAAGAGGAGTTGGCGATTGTGCAATCCAATATCTGTAATCTGATGGAAACTGCAATGCCGTTATCTGTACCCGTATTGGTGGAATCGGGTATAGGGGGTAACTGGTTAGAAGCTCATTAATTATAGAATTTCCACTGAACTCCTACTCGGAAACGGTAGGGTTGAATGGGATAGTAAGTAACAAAATCATACCGTGGATTAAATCCAGGAATGTAGTTCAATTCATTAAAATGCTCCAATTTGAAATAGATGATGGCCGATTGAATTTGGGCTGTAAGGTAGGCATCCAGTTGAAGGTAATTTCCTGATTTGTTGGTTTGTTGCACATTGTAATAGAAACTCAGTGCATCCGGTCTGTATTCCACAGGGGTAAAAGAACTAATATACCAAGCATTTAAACCAATGCGAGTTCGCATCGTTTTTTTGAACAAATAGTATTCAAGATGAACATCCGTTAAGCTCGTTAATTGAGGGATTCCATAATTAAATAAATTGTTTATACTATCCGATTTAAATGATTGAAATGAAATCAATTGACTTATTTGAAAATGATTTATTTTTTGGGTAATGGAGAAATTAACAGCGGTAAAAGGAACCTGGAACAACCATTGAGATGGTTGAGCACTGTTTAACCTCAAAATGGGATTAGAGATGGTGCCTACTTGAAATTCAATATTGGAAATTGTGTAGTTTTTATTTTTACGTTTTTTATCAGCAGCATTGATTATTTCATTGGGATTGAAGGTCGCATTAATAGCATTTTTAGAAATATATGTAAGGTGCAGGGATGCTAAGTTTTTGCCAATTTGCGAGAAGTTATTGTTGTATTGAAAGTGATTGGAGTAAAATTGGTGGTCGAATAAGTTGGCCGATTGTCTTTGAGAAAGGGCCTTAAAGGTTATACTAAAGGGATAATGATAATAAAAATGGAGTATTCTTATTCCATC
>JBJOFM010000301.1:0-2676 GCA_046048755.1 Bacteroidota bacterium
AAACCAGCAATTGACCTATTATGAAACCGTTCAGAATGAGTATGGTGCTTTTCAAGAACAAATAAAACGAGCACTTCGTCCGATTTTGAGTAAACACATATAAACAATTCCAAGTGTGGTAAAAGTATCTGTAATCATACCCAATTATAACCATGCTGCTTTTTTACAACAGCGGATTGATTCGGTGTTGAATCAAACTTACCGGGATTTTGAGGTGATTTTGTTGGATGATGTATCTACCGATGGAAGTGCAGCTATATTGAATTCGTATCGGGATCATGAGAAAGTTAGTCATGTAGTTATTAATCAGCAGAATTCGGGAAATACCTTTGTTCAATGGCAGCGGGGTTTGGCGCTTGCAACAGGCGATTATGTTTGGATTGCAGAGAGCGACGATTACTGCAGCCCCGATTTGTTGGAAGAATTGGTATCCTTGGTGGATTCTCAAGAAAATGTATCCGTAGCCTTTTGTAATTCCATAATATTCCGAGATAATGAAGTAGTGACCACGGGTCATTCAGGACAGATGCAGGAAATTGTTGAGGGCAAGACTTTTATTCGGGAGCGAATGTTGTTTGGTAATACCATTTTCAATGCCAGTATGGCGATTTTTCAACGATCTGCCGCCCAACAAGTAGATTTTACTTTAATTCAAACTTTTAAGTTTTGTGGGGATTGGCTGTTTTGGATTCAACTGGCTCAACAAGGTCAGGTGGGTAGTTCCGGCAAAGTATTAAACTATTTCCGCAAGCACAATGCCGATGTGAGTGGTAAAATTTATGCCCAAGGACAATTTCATCAAGAGTTATATCGCTTGGTTGGAGAATTACAACAACGACAATTGGTGGATACCCTACAAAGCAGGTATGTTTATTATAAAGAATGGTTGAGAGTAGATGCGCTTATCCACGATAGAGCAGTTCAAAATACGGTGAAACGAGAACTGCGATCATTGATGTTTGGTGCCGATGTTTTGGGACATCGACTTTCTCCGTATCAACAATTCCTGTTAGCTGGAAAAATGGCATTCTGGAAAGTAAAACGATTGATTCCGCTTGGTTAATTTTAGTATTATCGTCTGTTTTTACAATGCCAAAACGCGTTTGGAGAAAACCCTATGGCATTTGTCGAAATTGGATATTCGAAATTTTTCCTGCGAATTGGTATTGGTAGATAACAATTCCCAGGATGGGGGATTGGCCTATGCCCAAGATATTTGGAAAGAATTGGGTTCTCCTTTCCCGTTGCTAACGGTCACAGAGAAAACTCCCGGATTGTCTTTTGCCCGAAAAGCGGGGGTACAGCAAGCCCAAGGGAATATCGTTGTGTTTTGTGACGATGATAACTGGTTAAATCCCAATTTCATTCAATCCGTGGCTCAAGATGTTCATCAATTTCCTACTGCTGCAGTTATTGGTGCAAAAGGTTTGCGTGTTGAAGGATTGGTAACACCAAATTGGTTTGAATCGGTACAAGAGTTTTTTGCCGTAGGAAGTAAGCAATGCACACCCGGTTTTGTGGAAACGGTGTATGGGGCAGGAATTGCGGTGCATAGAAATCTTTTATTGGATTATTACGAACTGTTTAAAGGCATTCTCACGGGTAGAACCGGGGCACAATTGAGCTCGGGCGAAGACACCGAAATTTGTTTGGCTTTGCAGTGGATGGGTTACCAAATCTATTCCAACCCGAATAATACCTTTCAGCATGCCATTCCCGAAGATCGATTTACCAAAGACTACGTATTGGGTTTGGTAAAAGCAATGGCCGCTTCGCAGTTACGCATAGAGGGATTACGCAGCATCGTGTACGGTGTTCCCTTTCCTTTTGTGAAGCGCGGAATCCAGGATTTTCTCTGGATTTTGCAATACAGTTTTTGCCTGCTTTCACCCAAAAAACGGATTTGGTACTGCGTTTGGGCCCGGTTTCGCATACAATTTTGGATAGAAATTGCGCGAAATAGAGCCCATTTATCTCACTATTTTCAAGAAAAATACTGGATAAACACCCATTCTGTGGCGTTTACTAAATATTCCCATCGTTCAGAAAAGCCGTTTGCAGGGCTATAAATAATCCCTAATTTTGTTACTCAATATTGTATCAGTTGCAACCTCATCCTGTAACTGAAGTGGCGAAGCTGTGTTAGAAACCCTCGTTCAAGGCAAAATCCGACTTAAATTATTAACCCGATTGTTTCTCAATCCAGAGAGTAGGGTGTATTTGCGTGGATTAGAGAAAGAGTTTGGGGTTAGCAGCAATACGGTGCGTTACGAATTGAACAAATTGAGCGATTTGCAGTTGATAGAACCTACCGAAGTAGAGGATAGCAATCAAAAATTGTACAAGGCCAATGCTAAGCATCCCATGTTTGTTTCGTTGAGGAATTTTGTTTTGAAACAAGCCGGTCTGGATTCCCTGATTGAAAAGGTATTCCAAAAGTTGGGAGAAGTAGAGCGGGTGTATTTGACCCACGATTGGGCGGAAGGGAAAGAATCGTTGTTTATCGACTTGGTGGTGGTAGGCGATGTGGACAAGCAATACATGATGCAGCTCATCGATAAAGCGGAGCAATTGATTTCCCGAAAAATTCGGGTGGCGGTTTTTGGCAATGAATTTACCGATAGTACCTTGGCCAATATCCCCAAGGTGCAGTTATTATAAAGCATGAAATTTAAC
>JBJOFM010000302.1:0-4558 GCA_046048755.1 Bacteroidota bacterium
TGAATTGGGCATTACCGGAGGAGTTCAGGTTGCGGTTCAGAATCAGGCGTGGAGTGCCGATCACTTAGAGTATTTGGGAGACGAAGAAATTCAGGCATTCGCCAGTAGTTTAAATTCGATAGATGGAGAAACTGTGCCTGTAGCTTTACCTGGCTGCAGTTATTTTTTGGGAATACCGTATGCCAATACACGGGCATTGATGACAGCGGGTCTACCGGTAGCGTTGGCTACTGATTTTAATCCAGGTTCTAGCCCGGTTTGTAGTTTGCAAATGGTGTGGTCTTTGGCCTGTACACAGCAAAAAATGTTACCTATTGAAGCCTTTAATGCCATTACTTGCAATGCGGCCAGAGCGCTTCGATTAGAAAACAGAGTAGGCAGCATTGCTCCCTTAATGGATGCTAACTTCATTACTACCAGCCGCTCCAATGCCATCGATACGATTCCCTATTTCTTCGGAAAGAATCATATCGATGAGGTCTTTATTCTCGGTAAACGTTTTAAAGGTTGATTTTTAGTCCGTTAAAATCAACGTTTTTACTTGGGTAAGTGCAGTAATCTACCTTGAATGGATTTGATTTCAAAGGGATATGCTTTGGATGAGTAATCGATTCGATAATTGTAAATTCCAGGTAATATGGACTTGGCAGAAATCCCTGTATTATTTTGTTGATGTAAAATTATTTTACCGGTTAAATCGGTAAGTAGGAATTGCTGCAATTGCCAATCGGGATTAGTAACTTGTAATTCTGCGTTTATCCATTTGGATGTTACCTGTAAATCATCGGTGTTGTTGTACTGGGATATTACATAATTTAACTGCGTTTCACCGTAACAACCACTGTTGCCCCAACCCCGCAACGTTACAGGATATACTGCGGGTTTTTTATCGTAGGCCCAATTTAAACTTGCCACATTGGATGTGTCTGAATTATTTCCTGTTCCAAAATTCCACCAAACTCGGTTGGCATTCGTTTGTGCCTCAAATAAAATTGTTGCTGAGGGTAGTAAAGAACTATCCTTTGGGTCCGTTTTAATCACCACATAGGGAGTATCCAAAACATTGATTTCAACGATGGAATTCGACCAGCATTTTTGAGTAGGGGTGGCTTTGAAAATAAACAGCCCCTGACCCATTCTGGGATGGAAGTTTGTCCCTTTAACTACCTGTTTGGGGAAATCGATGGATGAGGTATCGTAATTTACCGAGAATAACTTGAAGGTGTATAATGAAGAGTCTACGGTATTCTTTCCAAAAAATAATCGGGAATGCAATGGGAAGTTTGGTTCGGTTGGACAGAGCGTTAGCGGTGAATTTGTTATTTTATTGATGGGTTTGGATACTACAATCGCTGTATCGCACCAAGTACATTTATCGATGGTGTCTTGGGTGCAAGCTTGAATTTGATACGCTCCTAAGGGTAAACTATCGGCATTGTTTTGTAGTTGAAAATCGGTAATCCCTCCCGTTCCAGCATTAAAAATCAATGGTTTTGCCACTTTTGCTGGCCATTTCAAGGTGTTCCAAGTATAACTTTTGGTATTATTCGCTGATTTAACTACTAACTTATTTAAAGAAATTGTGGGTATTTGAGTGCATTGGAACAACGTATCGGAAATCAAATTAAATCTGGGCTTCGCCATTACTAATAAAGTGGTAGTATCGGCCGAAGTACAACCTAGAGTATCGTAATTTACATAAAATGTAACTCGTAAATCCCCGGTATCTTTAACGGGTGGGGTTCTAAATCGGAAGCGATCTGGGCCTAAACTATCAAAATAATATGGCAGACTGGATCGAATGGTACCTCGAACAGAAGCGGCTCCCAAATTTTTACTAGTAGCACTTACCAGCAACAGTTCCTTCTGGTTGTGGCAAATATTGGGTAGCGGTTTGTTGTTCCATTGAATAGCATCGCTGTTTATCCAAGCGAGTCTTTGAAACGCACTAGCGGAGCAACCATTGTTGTCCGTAATTTCTAAATAAACAGCAGTATCGGATATGGTTTTAAGGGTAAGGGTGCTATCGTTTCCAATTTTTGTAAAATTGCTTGTGTTTATGGTCCAAGTTAGGGCTTCTCCTGGGACTAGTGTATTGTATCCAGCTCCGTACCATTGGTATTTGAATGGAGCTTTACCGGTTATAGAATAGGCCTTTATGTTGAAAGGATTAACTTTACAGGTAAAGGAATCCGAGCCATTTCCGTATAATTCTTTGGCTGCTAATTTTACGATAGCAGGATTATCGGTTATTTTAATGGTATCGGTTCTGCTACTGAAACATCCCGTACCGTTAGAAAGAAGATGTCTAATTAGGTAGGTTCCATTACCATAAGCTATAATGGTGTCCGATTTTCTGCTTGATGCACGTAAGTAGGAGGCCCCAATTTGTGTCACTTGCCAATTGATGGAGAATGGTTTGCCGTCTTTATTGGTGGCGGAAATCAATATTTTATTGCATCCAAGGTATTTCGTTGTGATGTCGGCCTCTGGTTTTGGGTTGATTCTGACCACTATGGTTTTGGAAATTCGGTTTAATTCGGTGCAGTGATTGTCGTGAACCATTACGGGAATCAACTGGGGTGCCGATGTTGTATCTGCAATTTTGGGTCTAACACAGAAATTGTGTTTAACATTCAACTTTGTTGTGGAAATGGCTTTGGGTGCTAGTGGTTTTGGCATCCAAGGCAGTGAAAATATTAGAGAATCCGAAGTAGAAGAACTAAAATCGGTTGTTTCAAACAGTGTTTGACAAACACTATCCCCAACGCATAGGTTAAGGGGTGTGCTCACAGGAGAAACTGGAGGTTTATTGGTTCTGCTATAGTAAGAGTTTATAGTTTGTTCCCTTGAGTGTTTTGCAATAAGTGTTAATTGACCATTTTTATTTTTTCTGAATTCACTTATTTCAATTAGGAATGAAGTTAACTCGTCATTTACGGGTGAAACCACGAAATCTCCGGTGGTAGTATCGAACCAAGATCCTCTGGACGGATAGGTTTTTAAATTAACCGCACAGGTGGCTGTTGGTGGAGAACAAAATGGGCTGAGAGGGATGTTGGCATTCCCAGTTGCCGTAGCTATACACGTTGTGAGTACTCCATTTCCTGAGAATTTTGTCATTACGGGTTTCATTTTAAATGACATATAATCTCTGTCTGCTGTGTCTACTATGCCTGTAGCGAAGCTATTGGTCACGTATTTTTCGGCTAATGCATAGTAAGGTAGTAAAGGTACAGGTCCTTTATTTGTAGAATTATTGCACGATTTTAAATTGGCTACGTACAATTTGGCGGTTAAAAGCATGTCTGTATCGTAACACGTTTTGAGGCCATTGGATCTCCATTTAAATGCATAGGTATAAAAGGTGATCTCCGGGCAAGAAGATTTGGCTAATTGGGATTTGAATGGTTCCTTATCTAAATCAATATCGGCTGCATAATGCATGGCAACAATATCGCCATAGGCATCGGAACAACTCCCCGAGTTTTGGCGAGAAGAACATTTGATAGTTAAGCTATCTTTTTTTTGGTAAGTAAGTGCAACTTTAACGGATCCGCAGGAGGAATCGCCATCTTTGCCGATGTAGCAAAACAAGGTTCCGTTGGTGCTGGTGTTCCAAGTAACGGATGCACAGGATTTGTATTGGGTAAAGGTGATTCGATATTTATTGCCACCGATCCAAGTTGTTATTAAATCGCCGCCGAGCACCGAAGATGCATTGGCGGTGGAGAAAAAACTGGATAGTAGCAGGAGGGAGGCGACACACAGAGATGTTTTTATACGATGAGGGGCAGCCAATTTTGGGACGATTGAAAGTATGCGATTGAAGCGGGTTGAAATCATGATTGAAATCTGGTTTTTGCCAATAAAATTACTAGTAATCAAGACGTAAAAATACTCAAAGGTTGCAAATAAACATGCAAACTGCCGATTGTTTAATTTGTTATATAAAATGATTCTAAGTTGTAAATTTGTAAAAAATTAAAATTATGCCATATCCCGAAATGTTAGTAGCGCCCATGAGGGCAGAATTGTCAAATCAAGGTTTTCAGGAATTGAAATCAGCAGACGATGTGAATGCAGCCATGGAAGGCAATATGGACACAACGTTGGTGGTTGTGAATTCTGTGTGCGGTTGTGCGGCTGGTTCAGCAAGACCTGGGGTAATTAAGAGCTTATCCGGCGCGAAAAAACCGGCTAAGTTGGTGACTGTGTTTGCGGGCCAAGATACAGAGGCCACTGCGAAAATTCGTGAATTCATGGTGCCGTATCCACCTTCTTCGCCGGCGGTAGCGTTATTCAAAAATGGTGAAATCGTGCACATGGTTGAGCGTCATATGATTGAGGGCAGAACGGCCGATATGGTGGCTGACAATTTGATGTCTGCCTATGAGCAATTTTGCTAATCTTTCCTGGGGTGCGGGATTTCCTGAAGATGGAAATGCTCGGGTAATAGAGCTTATCAAACGTGTAGGCAAATTTCAGTTAGAGAACTGGCAGAAAATTACTCCAGATGCAGTAAAGGATAAGGGGGTAAATCAATTGGTGAGTTTTG
>JBJOFM010000303.1:0-3343 GCA_046048755.1 Bacteroidota bacterium
GTCTTTATCCATTGTATTCTACAAAATTACGAGGCGTTTCATACAACCTAACCGATAACGAAAACTTTTGATCCAATCGAGCACGCAAGCGTTCCCAAATCACCCAAACAATGTTCTCCGCTGTAGGATTAATGTTTTTGAATTCCTCAGTGTCTAAATTTAAATTTTTATGATCAAATCGCTCTACCACCTCTTCATCGATGTAATCTTTGAGCACTTTCATATCGATTAAATACCCAGTAACTTCATCTACCTCCCCTTGCACTTTTACTTCCAGTTCATAATTGTGACCATGGTAATGTGCATTGTTACACAAACCAAAGAAAGCTCGGTTTTGCTCTTCCGTCCAACTTGGGACATTGAGTCGGTGGGCAGCATTGAAATGTGCCTTTCTGTATACCGATACGATTCTAGGTTTTGGTTGCATTATTACGATTTGAATACAAAGTAAACTACCAATGGAGTAAATTGTTTGATGTGTGGTGTAAAAATTGTGTATCCCTTTTAACAAAGCATTGCCTGTCATCCAATAAAGAGAAGTATTTTTGAATCATGAAGTTCTTTATCGATACTGCCAACCTAGATCAAATAAAAGAAGCAAATGACCTAGGAATCCTAGACGGCGTAACCACCAACCCAAGTTTAATGGCCAAAGAAGGCATCTTTGGTGAAGAAGCTGTAATCAATCATTATAAAACAATTTGTGAATTGGTAGACGGCGATGTAAGTGCCGAAGTTATCAGTACTAACTATGAGGGAATTATTGCCGAAGGTGAAAAATTGGCCGCGTTACACGAAAACATCGTGGTAAAAGTACCGATGATTAAAGACGGCATAAAAGCCATTAAATATTTCAGCTCCAAAGGTATTCGTACCAATTGTACGCTGGTTTTTAGTGCAGGGCAGGCCATTTTAGCGGCTAAAGCAGGTGCAACCTATCTTTCTCCGTTCATTGGAAGAATAGACGATATGAATTGGGATGGAATGGAATTGATTAAGCAGATTGCCGATATCTACGACATTCAAGGTTATGATACGGAAATTTTGGCAGCAAGTATTCGTAATCCATTGCATATAGTAAAGAGCGCCGAAGCAGGTGCCCATGTAGTGACTTGTCCGCTATCCGCAATTCTTGGACTTCTGAAGCATCCGTTAACCGATATTGGGTTGGCTCAGTTTTTGGCCGATCATGCTAAAGGGAATAAATAAAAATTAAACAGATTTATTGGGGGCTCAAATTAAAAAACGCCCCTCATTAAGTTATTGATTTTTTCCATAAAACAACCAAAACCCCTGTTTATCGGGGGTTTTTCGTTTTTAATATCGTATTTTTGGTTCCTAGGTTATAAATAAATCAATTTTTTATAACCGTTAAAAAACACTTTGTTACACCCATTGTTTAATTTTTGTGGTTATTACTCTTAGACAAATGCAATACGTGGTTTCCGTAGCGAAACACGGTAGTTTTTCCAAAGCAGCGGACGAATGCGCAGCAGATCAGAGCACGGTGAGTCACCAAATCAAAACGTTTGAAGACCGACTCGGTGTTCAGGTATTTGATCGATCCACCCTACCTATTACTATAACGGAATCCGGTAAGGGTATCATTGAGCAGTGCGAAAAAGTAATTGCTCAAGTTGAGGAATTAGTAGCTCCGTTTAAACGCGGTTTCAAGGGATAAATAGATTCAATAATGTAGCTCACCCCTGTTAGGTATGATCCAATAGGGGAATGACTCAGTGAATGGCTAACCCTTAAATCTTCTCTCCAATAAAATTATATCTCTCCAATCTCCCGACTTCGGCATTTGTCCAATCCTTTCTCGATAACCCACTTCACGGAATCCAAATTTCTTGTGCAAATTAATGCTCGCTGTATTTTCTGGAAATATTCCGGACTGTAATGTCCATATTCCGTTGGTTTGAGAATTCTCAATAGCGGCCTCCATTAATTGTGCACCTACTCCCTTGCCTTGAAAATTATTGTGGATATAAATACTCAACTCGGCTACTCCACGAAATACAAATCGATTGGATACGGGAGAAAGTGCAATCCAGCCGACAACTTGTTGCTGTTGAAATTGCTGCTGAATGGCAACAAATCTTGCCTGTGTTAAATGTCCCTTATCCCACTCCTCCCATGAAGGTGATTTTGTTTCATACGTAGCATTCCCAGATTCAATTCCCTGCTGAAAAATAGCAGAAACCTCTTCGTAATGCGATGCTTGCATAGGCAATACCTGGTACATCAAAAAAAAATTACAAGTTATTTTTAATACTGTAACTTATTAATATTGTTCTTTATCGTTGGGGAAATCTTTCGACTTCACATCCGTAACGTATTGTTGAACTGCACCTTTGATATCTTCGTACAAATTCAAATATCGACGTAAAAAACGAGGACTAAATTCGTTCGTTATTCCCAACATATCGTGTACCACCAATACTTGTCCGTCTACCCCATTTCCAGCACCAATACCGATTACGGGAATCTGTATACTTTCGGCCACTTTTTGAGCCAAATGAGCGGGTATTTTTTCCAACACTAATGCAAAGCAACCTGCCTGTTCTAGTAACTTGGCGTCGTTTATTAATTTCTCTGCTTCCGCATCTTCGGTAGCTCTCACCGTATAGGTTCCAAATTTATAAATGCTCTGGGGAGTTAATCCAAGATGTCCCATTACAGGAACTCCGGCCGTTAAAATACGTCGAATACTTTCCAAAATCTCTTCCCCACCCTCCATTTTTATGGCATGAGCACCACTTTCCTTCATGATACGAATAGTGGATGCCAAAGCCTCTTTGGAATTTCCTTGATAACTACCAAACGGCAAATCCACCACCACCAAAGCTCTATTTATTGCTCTCACCACACTGGAGGCATGATATATCATTTGATCCAAGGTTATTGGCAAGGTTGTTTCGTGTCCGGCCATGACATTGGAGGCAGAATCCCCCACCAAAATCACATCAATTCCCGCATCATCCACAATTTTCGCCATGGAGAAATCGTACGCGGTAAGCATGGAAATCTTTTCCCCCCGGGCTTTCATTTCGGCCAAAACATGGGTGGTAATTTTTTTGTGTTCTTTTTTGTGAATACTCATGAGTTCATGAATGATTAATGGCGATATTTCATCGATTTACCGGGCAAATCTGATTGTAATCCCGGATATTTGTAGCTTTCCTCAACAAAAGTAGGAATAAACCGAATGAAAACAAGCAAGAACCTGATTCGCAATACCCTGATCGCTGTACTTTTTATCATTGGCTTTGGAACTACTTCCTGTGAAAATGATTTTGAAATCAATGCCGATTGGAAAGAGACCATCATTATCTATGGA
>JBJOFM010000304.1:0-2721 GCA_046048755.1 Bacteroidota bacterium
TAAACAAGTGCACTGAAGGATTGACATTGGTTTGAATTCCACCGTCGTGAAAAAGTACGATGTCTGAAAGATAATAATTGAAATGATCGAAATTAACTGTAACTCCATCCACTCCGGTATACACTGTATTCAAAGCAAACGCTTGGTTACCGAAGGTTGGATTAATGTGAATGAAAATATCTTTTTGAGCGGCTAAATTCCCAACAACAATCGAGAACAACAGGGACAAAAAATAATTTTTCATGTTAGTTTTTTTTAGCGATGTAAAGTACTTCATCCGCAGAAATCCTGTAGCGATCAAATACTTCCGAACTTAAATGATCTTTTAACCAAAACTCTTTTACTTCAAATCCTGCATTTTTTAAATACTCAGGGTAATCTAATCCAAACAAGCGTACATGGTCTTTTTGCCAATAATACTTTTCACGGTCTTCAGGGGAGGTTATTGTTGGATCTTCCAATGTTTTCTCTCGGGATATATCTTGAGGCACTTGCATGATTGCCCAGCCGCCTGGCTTCATCACACGAAACAATTCACGCATGCATTGATTCGGATCATCCACGTGCTCCATCACGTGATTACAAAATACTACGTCGAAGCGATTATCCTCCAAGGGGATTTGATGTAAATCAAAATGCATATCTGCGATTGGAGAAACAATATCGGCAGTTAAGTAGTTTAAGTTATTTTGTTTTTTAAATCGTTCAATAAAACACTGTTCAGGTGCCATATGCAATACGGAAAGAGAAGGTGCAGTAAAAAAGTCACTATAATCCCTAAGATACAGCCACATTAATCGGTGACGCTCTAAGGTTAAATCATAGGGACAAAGTACATTTTCTCGATGTGCAACCTCTGAACCATATGAAAGAAATTTTGAGAACTTACGCTCGCAAACTGGGCACTCCACCTTATCTCCTCGATATAACAAGGGTGCAAATTGTTTGAATATATAGCTCAATCGAATCAACAAAGGACGAGGCAGTGTATTCAACAAGAATTTATATAATCGTTTCACGGGGTAAATTTACGACAAAAAAAGTGGAAAATTGGTCGTTTGAACTGCAACCCATCAACCAATATCGCGTAAGAAAAGACTAATCATGAAATCGTTTATATCCTTTTTTCTACTTGTTTTATTCGGACAAGTTCTTGCGCAAGAGCAACCCATAGCAATTCATGATTTTAAAAATCAACACGTTATCTATGCAGACCTCGGTATAAGTCCCGCACCGTTTAACATAAGCTATTCGTTTCCATACCAGGTTAGCAAATTGAATTATAAAAACAACTTCAAACCTATTTTAGGTCTTGCCTACGCATACAAATGGTTTTCTATGCGCATTGCATTCCCTGTTTTGCCGGGGGTGCGATCCATCGAAAAGTTTGGAAAATCGAGGCAATTTGGACTTGGGTTTGATTATAACTTTAAGCGCTTATATACAGATTTAGATTTTAGAATAATTCAAGGATACGTTATAAAAGATGCTTACGCTTTTGATACGAGCTTGACAGAAAATACGCCGAACAATATCCTGCCAGACCTTGGCTCCCTTAATCTCGCGTTGAATTTATGGTATTTTAATCACGATGACTTTAAAATGAATGCCCTTCAAGGCAGGCGAGCTCATTTTGAAAAACAAGTACATACCTGGTATTTGAAAGGTACGTTAAATTATTTTGGCGTTACGAATGCAAGGGGCGAAATCATTCCCTCACTGCTACAAGATGGGTTACAAAGTAAAACCTCAGCCCAGGGTTATTCTGCACTTGATTTTGGAATCATTCCCGGCTATGCCTATGCAAACCGAATCAATAATTGGCAAATTTCAGGATGGGCTGGTCTAGGCCCTGTAGTACAATCCAAATTTTATACCATGGACACCGGAGTACAAGGTTTTTTAGGCTTAGCTCCGCGTTATGACATTCGGTTAGTAGGTGGTTATTCTAATAATCAAAGATTCTTCTTGTTGGCGGCAAATTTTGACAATAAGTCGATCGAATTTAATACGCTCGCTTATAAGCAATACTTTTATACCATTCGCTTGGTTGCAGGAATACGAATACCTCCTAAAACATCGAATCCAACAAATGGTCATCCACAGCATTAGGTAAGGTAACCTTAAGATGTGGCTCCATTTCCATGGCGCGTTTAATGGCATAGGTTGCATTCGGGTTTCTCGCCCAATTTCTTCGTGCAATTCCATTATTCACATCCCAATGAAGCATCATTTGAAGGTTAACAGATGCACGTTCTGAGCCATCTAAGAGCATACCAAATCCACCATTGATTACCTCACCCCATCCTACACCGCCACCATTATGAATAGAAACCCAAGTTGCCCCTCTAAAACTATCTCCGATCACATTTTGAATGGCCATATCGGCGGTGAATCTAGAGCCATCGTAAATATTACTTGTTTCCCGAAATGGTGAATCTGTTCCAGAAACATCGTGATGATCACGACCAAGAACTACTGGACCTATTTCACCACGTGCAATTGCATCATTGAATGCCTTTGCAATACGCATCCGTCCTTCAGCATCAGCGTATAAAATACGGGCTTGTGATCCAACTACTAAGCGATTTTCTTGAGCTCCTTTAATCCATTGGATATTATCCATTAATTGCAATTTGATTTCATCAGGAGCTTCTTCAAGCATGTGTTCTAAAACCTCACATGCGATTTGATCTGTTTTTTGTAAATCACTTGGCTCAC
>JBJOFM010000305.1:0-3552 GCA_046048755.1 Bacteroidota bacterium
AAGACGATTCGATGTCGGGTGCACCATATGGTGGCTGTGCCGATTTAATGGGTGATCAAACCATTCCTGTCCCTGTGACTGGAAAAGAATATGTAACACTTAAAGGATATTTGAACGGACCAGATAAGGTGTATGTGGTAGCCACACAAAATAACACGCAACTTACCATAGATGGGGTGAGTGTAGGAACATTGAATACCACGAACCTATATGTGCATACCCAATCCAACCCAACAGCCTACATACAAGCAGATAAGCCCGTATACGTTTTACATACCACAGGATTTGGTTGCGAGGTAGGTGGCGCGATTGTTCCTCCGGTAGTTTGTACGGGTTCGAACACGGTGGCTTTTGTTCGTTCGACGAATGAGTTTTTTGCGATGAATATTCTTGTACCCGCTGGCGGAGAAAATTCGTTTACCTTAAATGGTTCAGCAGCCAATGTTGGTCCTGGTATTTTTCAACCGGTTCCTGGCACCAATAACAATTGGATGTTCGCGCAATTAGATGGAAGTGGATTCATTGGCGTTCAAGCCGCTAGTCGCTTAGAAAATCCAAGCGCCAAATTTCATCTTGGTGTTATTCATGGAGGAGCTAACTCAGGTTGTCGTTATGGGTATTTCTCTGATTTTGCAGCCTACAAATATGAAATTGAAAACGCCAACGACCTACTATGCAGTGGAGATACCTTAATGCTTACCACCGATTCTCTCCCCGGTGCGACGTACAATTGGACTGGACCCCTCGGAATTAATAGTAATGGTGCATCCTTAACCTTATACGGTGTCGTGCCTGCACAATCAGGTAATTACATAATTTCTGGATACAATCCAGGTGCCTGTGAGTTGATCCCTGATACCGTGGCAATTACCATTATTTCTACACCGAACACTCCGCTGATCAACACTAATTCACCCCTATGTTTAGGAGATACACTCCTCGCCGAAACTACCTTAAATGGAGCCCTAACATATAACTGGAGTTTTAACGACGGAGCTCTGATTCAAAATGATTCAATTTCTGTCTCTGATTTAACGCCAGGGTCCTACCCCATTCAATTGTATTCAAATTTAGGAAACTGTATTTCCACGATGGCTTATGACACAATCCAGGTCTTTGCTACTCCACAAATTACCTACACAGGTGATATAACAACTTGCGATGTTCTGAACTTTAATACAAGCATTCAAACCGATCCCTTGGACCCGATGCATATTGTTTTATGGTATAATCAAACAGGTACTTGTGGTGTAGGAACTAGTATAACTAATGTAAGTGCTAACAATCCTGCATACAGCACAGAAACCTATTGGGTACAACTGACAACAGATAATGGGTGTACAGACGCAGATACATTTTCGTTAACCTTCAACCCATATCCTGCATTGGATTTGAGTGTTGCCCCTCAATGCGATGGGGTAAGCGCTCAATTCGTTAATCAACTCAATTGGGTCACGAATGCCCCGCCCAACACCAATTGCGTATATACGTTGCAATTCGGCGATGGTCAGTCCGGAGCAAACCCCAATACAAATCACGTATATCCGGGTCCCGGAAATTACCAAGCCATTTTACTAGCTACAAGTGAAGCAGGATGTACTTCGAGCGATACAGTTAATTTCACCATACAGGCAGTTCCTATTTTAGTTCCGTCGATGGTGGCCTCGTGTGGACAGGTAGGAACATTTGAAGTGGATCTCACTTTAGGCAATTATACATTTAACCAATTAACTTGGAATATACCGGGCGTAGGTGACTTTACTTTTCCTAGTTTTACACATACCTTCCTATATCCAGGAGCTTATGTGGCAAGCATCACATTGGAAGGCACCAATGGCTGTGATTTTAGTGAGACATTGCCGTTTACTATTCTACCTTCGGTAACCATAGATAATCTAAATATTCCTAACGTAATTACACCAAACGAAGACTTAGTCAATGATCAATTAAGCCTCGACAATCTATTTGTTGATTGCTCAAGCTTTGATCTGATTATTCTCAATCGTTGGGGTAATATCGTGTATGAAATGACGAATACAAGTGCTCCCTTCAGTGGAAAAGATCTTAACGGAAAGGACCTTGAAGCAGGCGTATATTTCTACAAGCTCACTACCAATGACAACAAGGTAGTTTCGGGTCACATCACTGTGATACGGTAAGGAACTTAAAGCGCTATCAATTCATAGTTAGTGCTTCGACCGCCTCCTTCTTCTTGACGCAATATTCCTTTATCAATTAAATCTTTGATATCTCGGAGTGCAGTATCTGCTGAGCATTTGGTGATTTTCGCCCATTTTGAAGACTTTAATTTGCCGTCAAAATTCTCAAATAATTTGTTCAACATTTTCCGTTGCCGCTCGTTCAGTTCGGTATGCTCGTGTATTTTCCAAAACTCATGCTTTTTTAACACCATATCCAACGATTCTTGCGAACTCAACAGGGCATTTTTTAGGCACATCAAAAACCAGTGCATCCATTCTGTAATATCACCCTTACTGTATTGGACCTTTTGCAACATCGCATAATAATGTTTTCGTTCTAGCATAATCTGACTCGACATGCTATAGAATCGATCGGGGGTGTTATCTGCGCGGGCTAAGAGCAAATCAGAGATTGCTCGTGCTATTCTGCCGTTCCCATCATCAAATGGGTGTATGATAATAAACCAAAAGTTGGCAAGAGCCGATTTGATCACAGGATCTAATCCTTGATCCGTATTAAGCCATGCCAGAAAGGTATCCATTTCAGCTTTTACATTGACGGCTGGAACCGCCAAATAGTGCACGCGTTCTTTACCTAAGGCCCCCGAAACAATTTGCATTTCTCCGGTTCGATAACACCCTACATCTATTTTAAGCATGCCACTGTAGCCAGTTGGGAATAAAGCCGCATGCCAAGCGAATAACCTATCATGTGTAAGTGAATTTTGATAATTCTGAGCAGCATCTAACATCATTTCAACCACCCCATCTACATTTCGCTGAACAGGTAAATAACCGCCAACGTTGATTCCGAGGCGTTTAGCTATGGAAGAACGCACGTGTTCATATGCCAAGTGTTCACCTTCGATTTCTGAGGTTTTGAGGACATCTAAGGTCATAGTAGCCAAGGAGGCCTGTTCTTTGGTAGAAAACCCAAGCATGTTCATTTGAGCGAACAAGCGACCTTGCAAGTTACGCACCTCACCGAACAAGGCACTAATTTCCCTTTCTCTCCAGTAAAATTGAGGCCAATTTGAATATTCGTAGATGTATTTTTGCATATTGAATTTACATTATGCAGTAAATATATTAATTATTCGCCGCATATTTGCGGATATTAACATATTTTTTCACCGCAAATGAGAAGGATAAAGGATACGACAGATCGGAAGTCCATTAGAATAAATCCGTTGTTTTTCATCCCCCTACATCCACAAGCCGCCATTCACGGAGAGCACCTGTCCGGTTATGGAATTGGACTCCTCGGAAAGAAGCAGTTCAACCATCTTAACAATCCCTTCAGTGTCACTTAGTTTCGCGATGGGCGTTCTGGCAATGATCTGTTCACGCA
>JBJOFM010000306.1:0-2663 GCA_046048755.1 Bacteroidota bacterium
TCCTTCCATCGTGCATAGGTGAGATCCAGTTTTTCTCGATGCATCCATTGGGATAAAACAGCCGTTTCTATGATGTTCCCAATTTCTTCATCCTGTTCTGTGATAGGAGAAAATAAAGCCGATCTCAGAGACGGATTGGATAAGTAAACCTTAAACGTAGTAACTCGTTGCAGTCGCTTCGCATTGATATCAACTTTGTTTAAGACCTTAATCAAAAAAGCGGCTTCCAAGTATTCCAAATATCGTTTTAATGTCTCCTTTTTTATACCGCTGTCCGTGCTCATGGATTCATAAGAAAATTCGTTTCCGGTATTGTATGCCAAGTAGGTAAAAAATCGATTCAATTCTTGTACATCTCTAATACCATACAGGCTAGGAAGGTCCCTCAATAAAATTTTATCAACGATATCGGCCTTAACGTATCTGCCTACATCGCCTTGAATCTTCTCACTCATCACTACTTCAGGATACCCCCCGAAATTAAGATAGTGAAGGAAGGCTTGGTTGAGTGCTTTAATATCGTGAGTCAAATAATAGGGAATTGATTTATCAGCATAGTTAATGATGCCGGGCCTCATTAAGTGGTTCAGTTGCCGAAGGTGGATATACTCTTGAAAAGTAAGCGGCGGAAGGATAAAATCTGTAAATCTACCCGCTCCACTTTCCGTACTGTGCCATTTTAAAGCGGCTGCCGCAGATCCCGATACGATGAATTTAGTATTTGGATAGGTATCTACCAATACTTTAAGTTGTCTTTCCCAGTCTTTCAGGTATTGGATTTCATCAAAAAACACAAAGCAGCCATCTAGCGAAGAAATGGATAAACTGTGTTTGCAAAGTGCAAGTAGATCCTCTAAGCCTAAATGTATATATATAGGATTATCTATGGCAATAAAAAACAACTGTTTCTCGTTTACCCCTTCGGTTAGTAGTTGTTGAATGCTATGATAGAGCATTACAGTTTTTCCCACTCTTCGTGGTCCCATAAGCACAATAGCTCGTCGAATTTCTTGCTCAATAACATGAGGGAAGAACAATTTGAAATATAATCGACTAGACATGTCCCTGTATACGGTAGGTATTTGCTTCGATACCCACCAGGGATTATCGTAATGGATTCGTTCAACGATTTTAGTTGTAGGAATAGGACTGTTTATTTTCATAAAATCGCTTATTTTTACAAAAATAACATAAATAAGCATTATGTAACATGCTTATTTTTACATTTTATGCACTAATAAGCATATTTTTATGATTTTTTTGGCTTAAAATGACATTTTTGTTTATCCCACGAGTTGATCGGCAAGGCGTTGAGCCAGCATGGCCACGATGCGCTTGTTTAACTCCGATTTTTGGGGCAAGTAAAATTCCATCTCTTCAGCAGTGAATAACGCTATCGTTAGTCCCAATACCGTATTCCTTAGGGCAACATCCTTCTGGAATCGGAGTTTTAGGAATTCTTGCATCGCATGCTTCTTTCCCGGAACCTCCACATTTTCCAAATAGGATCTTACAAAGGCTACATAAATATCGTTCTGGAATTTAAGTATCGGTCTCAACGTATCATTTTGAAATTGCTCTAAGGGCAGGGGACTGCGCTCTTGGTCGGTTTGTATTTCACTGCGCAAAGCAGTGATGGATTCGGATCGGTTCATCTTTTTATGTGTGGCCTATATAGGCTTAATCTTCTTTTTCGTATCCCTCGTAATAGTACGATTGCTCTATTCCCTTGAAGATAATTTCGCGATTATTGATTTCGTTAGTGAGGTGGGTTTTCAATAAAGTTCTTAGTTCTAAGTCGTTAATTGGACTGCGTTCCATCGCTTGCAGATACTGATATTTATCTACATTCTGCCAATTAACCACCTGCGATAAATTTTTCTTTAGAATTAAATCCAACCAAATTCTCATTGACCTTCCGTTACCCTCCAAAAAGGGATGTGCGATATTCATTTCAACATACTTTCCGATGATTTCTTCGAAAGTTGTTTCCGGCATTTCTTCAATTTTGACTAAAATTTCGTTCAGGTAAATTGCTGTGGCAAATCGAAAACCTCCTTTGGAAATATTTTGTTTTCTGACAGTTCCAGCAAAATCGTACAATCCATCAAATAAGGCCTTGTGAATATGTAGCAGACCATGTATGGTTCCAACTTCAATAGTATCAATCTCTCCTGATTCGAAGAGATAAAATGCTTTTTCAATGCTACTTTTATCGATGTTTTTCAATGGATTTTTGATTTTTAAAAACCAATTTCCTTGCAATTTCGACAAAATAAAGGGAATCGGCAACGATTGTTTTCTATTCGCATAATACCACGTTTACCCAGAGTAAAATAACGAACTTTGGTTCTTTTACGGATTGCAGAATGTACAGGGCTTAATCTTTTGTGGTTTTATCCGAAAGTCTTTGTAAGTCCTCCACCTGCAAGGTGCTTATATCCGTTTCGCTTGGATTGTCCATGGCTGCCACCCGGTTGCTTTGATGTTCCAACAGTTTTTCGAACAAATTACGGGCGTACCGCGCGTTGCCAAACTTCCGATCGGCGCTAGCCAATTGCTCTTCAAAATGCGCTTCCAAGGCTTCGGCCATCCCATCGCCTAAACTGTACTCGTTTTTGGCGCAAATCTTCGAGAAAATCTCTACCAGGTCTTTGGCGCTG
>JBJOFM010000307.1:0-3301 GCA_046048755.1 Bacteroidota bacterium
ATCGATTTTGCCTTGTGACGATTTGATGTTCCTACGCAGTCGGAGCCGGTATCTCCCCCACCAATCACAACTACGTTCTTTCCAGTTGCCAAAATGTCTCCTGAAGTATACGCTTCACCCTTATGATTTTTTATTACATCAATACCCGACACACGTTTATTTTGTTGCGACAAAAATTCCATGGCAGGATAAATACCAATCGCATCATTACCTTTGGCCTGAATTAAACGAGGCGTAGTAGAGCCTGTAGTTAAAATGATCGCATCAAATTCCTGTTGTAACTTGTTTAGTTTAATATCTAAGCCAATGGTGGTATTCGTTACAAAATTGATACCTTCTTTCTCCATAACGGACACTCGACGATCAATAGTTGACTTGTCTAATTTAAAATCAGGTATTCCAAAACGCAATAAACCACCAATTCGATCCGCGCGCTCATAAACAGTAACTAAATGTCCTGCTTTATTTAATTGACTAGCTGCTGCCAATCCTGCTGGACCCGAACCAACCACTGCAACCTTCTTGCCTGATCGTTTTGCTGGAATTTGAGGTACAACCCAACCTTCGGCATAAGCTTTTTCGATAATTGATTTCTCAATCATTTCAATAGCGACAGCCGGCTTATTAATACCTAAAACACAGGCTGATTCACACGGAGCAGGACAGATTCGTCCAGTGAACTCAGGAAAATTATTTGTCGAAATTAAAATTTCAAACGCATACTTCCAGTTTTGCTCATAAACGGCATCGTTAAATTCAGGAATGATATTTCCAAGCGGACAACCATTATGACAAAAAGGAGTGCCGCAATCCATACAACGACTCGCTTGAGTTTCCGTATCTTGAGGGGATGCTAATAATTCAATCTCATTATAATCATTAACGCGTTCAGCGACAGGACGCTTTAATGCTACTTTCCGATCTACTTCTAAAAAACCAGTTGGCTTGCCCATTTTACTATTTTTTTAACTCAATTTGAATATCTTGATAAACTCGGTCTTTGTCATTTAAAACATCTGAAATTGTTAAATTTCTCGATGTTAACGCATTGCGGTAATCAATAGGGAGAACCTTTTTGAATAAACTAATTGAAGACGCAAAATTGTCAAGGATAGACTTACCCTTTGTTGAATTGGTTAATTCAACATGCTTTTCTACATACATTCGCACGATTGAAATATCCTCAGGTGTCAATTCGGTAATTTCAACCATTTCACGATTCACCTTCGCTTCAAAGTCATTCTTTTCATCCAAAATGTATGCAACACCTCCCGACATACCCGCACCAAAATTTCGCCCAGTTGAACCTAAAATAACAACTAATCCACCTGTCATATACTCACAACCGTGATCACCAATACCTTCGACAACAACCTTGGCTCCTGAATTACGAACGCAGAATCGCTCACCCGCCATACCTGCTAAATAGGCTTCCCCCGAAGTAGCACCATAGAAACTTACATTCCCAACAATACTATTTTCTGCTGCATTAAATGTAGCAAACTCGGAAGGATAAGCGATAATCGTTGACCCACACATACCTTTACCTATGTAATCATTCGCGTCACCTTCAATTTCTAATTTTAAACCCTTCACAGAAAATGCTCCAAACGATTGACCAGCAGTACCTTTAAATTTCATATGAATCGTATTAGCTGGTAAACCTTTTTCGCCATACTTTTTCGTAATCTCATTTGAAATGATAGTTCCTACAGAACGATTTACATTAATGATTGGCAATTCCCCATAAACTGCTTTTTGACTTGACAAAGCATCTTTCGCCAATGCTAAAATTTGCCAATCCAATTGATCTTCCAACCCATGATCTTGCTCCTCCGATTTAACCACAGAAACACCCTCTTCTCTAGGGACAAACGATAAAATGGGAGATAAATCTACATGCTTAAATTTCCAGTGATTAGATAAATCAGCCATTTCCAATAAATCCACACGTCCTACCATCTCGTCTAATGTCCTAAATCCTAATTCAGCCATTATTTCACGCATATCTTGGGCTAAGAAATGGAATAAATTAACCACATCTTCAGGTTTACCTGTATACAATGCGCGCAATTCCGGATTTTGCGTAGCTACACCTACTGGGCAAGTATTCAAATGACACTTACGCATCATAATACATCCAGCAGTAACTAAAGCTGCAGTCGCTACACCAAATTCCTCCGCTCCTAAAAGTGCTGCTATAGCAATATCACGTCCCGTTTTAATTTGACCATCGGTCTGAACAGTAACACGTCCACGTAATTTATTTTTTACTAAGGTTTGATGCGTCTCAGCTAATCCAAGTTCCCATGGTAAACCTGCATGACGAATTGATGATAAAGGAGATGCTCCTGTCCCACCATCGTATCCTGCTATTAATATATGGTCTGCATGAGCTTTAGCTACGCCCGCTGCAATAGTTCCTACCCCAGCCTCAGATACTAATTTAACAGAAATCCGAGCTTCACGATTCGCATTTTTAAGATCAAATATTAACTGAGCCAAATCCTCAATCGAATAAATGTCATGATGCGGAGGAGGTGAAATTAATCCCACACCCGGAGTAGAATGGCGAGTTTTACCAATCCAATCATCGACTTTATGACCTGGTAATTGACCTCCTTCTCCCGGCTTAGCACCCTGAGCCATTTTAATTTGTAGTTCTTTGGCATTCGTCAGGTAATTGGCAGTCACACCAAAACGACCCGAAGCTACTTGTTTAATAGCCGAATTCATCGAATCCCCATTTTCCATAGCTTCAAAACGTATAGGATCCTCTCCTCCTTCGCCTGTATTCGACTTACCGCCAATACGGTTCATCGCAATAGCTAAGGTCGTATGCGCTTCATATGAAATAGAACCAAAGGACATCGCTCCTGTAGCAAAGCGCTTTAAGATATTTTCAATGGGTTCAACCTCGTCAATTGAGATGGATTGAGTCGATTTAAACCGCAATAAACCACGTAGCGTAATCGCCTTTTTTGTTTGATCATCAATGATCTTTGCGTATTTTTTGTAAACCGAATAATCATTCGATTTCGTTGCTTGTTGTAACAAGTGGATAGTAGCTGGATTGAATAAATGCTCTTCCCCACGTTGTTTCCACTGGTATATACCTCCAACTTCTAATTTGGGATATTCAGACTTTAATAATTCATATCCTGCTTGGTGCTTAACCAAAGCTTCTTTAGCAATTGTATCTAAATCAATACCGTTAATCCGACTAATTGAGCCAGAGAAATATAGATCCACTACTTCTTTAGCAATACCTAAAATTTCAAAAATTTGAGCACCCTGATAC
>JBJOFM010000308.1:0-4852 GCA_046048755.1 Bacteroidota bacterium
TTTTAGAGGGAATTGGCAATAAGAAAAGCGCATATTTAAGATATAAGCAAATTGGAGAAGAGCTCAATGAAAAGGGTATCGCAGCCATTTTATTGCCACTTCCGTTTCATTTTGGACGTTCGGTCATTGGGGATGGCCAGGATATCGTAAGTCCAATTAGTCGGCTTAAAGAACATGGGAGTTTTTTTTACCTCGGAGGATTTACCCAGGTGAAAACAGACGTGGAAATTTTATACCATGAATTGAAAAAGGAACCGTCAAGGTTTAATTTAGCAGGGGACTTTGAAATAAGTATTCTGGGGTATTCAATTGGTGGGGTATCTGCTATTGCAGCGGCCAAACACTTAAAGGATACATTGGAGTTAGAGTTGAATTCTTTGGTTGTAATGCTTTCGGCTTGGAAGATACAAGACATTGATGCAGGTTCAGTTGCAAGTTTTTTTCGCAACATCGAGCCAGAATTGAATGAAGAAACTTGGGAAACGATGATGCGTGAATTAGAATCCATAAGAGATCTTGAAACCACGGATGCTGTCTTCAAGGAATTAATCTGGGGAGAAGATTTAGGTTCCAATCCCGAACTTAATTTTGAGCAAATAGCTAAAAAAGTATTATTTATAGATGGGCAAATGGATGAGATTTTTACGCAAAATATAATGCGTGATCGCAGGGATACGCTGCTTCGACGAAATTTGGGAAATTGCACCTTCCTAAGTTTGCCTTTGCATCATGCCTCTACGAATTCATTCGGATTAAAAACTCCGGCAAAATACATCGCAACCTTTTGTGCCTTATAGCAGGAGCGCAGTTATTAATAATCGTCATAAGGATCGTTAGTGTGCTAAACGGCGGTAATACTTTTCAATCATTAAACATCTCATTCGAGTTTCGTGGACTTAAAATAATTTTTAACCAAAAGGCCAAGCCGATGGTTTCAAATACCGCAAAGCAAATCCAGTAGTTTAAACGCAAATCCCAGTCCATTGCGGCGTTGAGCCAATTCCATGGAAAAACAATAAAGCAGGAAATGATGAGGGCTAAAATGGTCACGAAACGCAGCAGAGACAAGACACTAAATGGTTGATTGTTAATGCGAATATATTCCTTGTTCATATAAACTGATATTAAGCTAAAATTAGAATTAATTTATATTCTTCCTTCATTCCTCTCCCCACTGTTTGTTCTTTACCCTCCGATAAATCTTCTTCGAAGGTTCAGCACGTTGCACAAAGCGCCCATCAAAGAATCCTTGTTCTTTTTGCTTTTCGCGCTGTTGGCCAACAACGAGTTGGTGGACTTCCTTCTTGGGGTTCTTTTTGGGTTTCATGGCTTGATAACATGGTTAAGTGGTTGCATAATCTCTTTGTTCATATCGGGATGGCTGCACAATTCGCCAACATCATGAAGCAATTCAACCGGAACATTCAAAAGACGGGCATAGCGTTCAAAGTATTCCGCGGGGAAGAGAAAGCTGCGCATGTTTGCGACATGCCATTTTTCTTTGATACAGGTCTTTAGAATATAAGATTTATACTTGAGGCCGAATCGGCTGTATTTTCCGATCAAAAAATGATCCCATACGTGGGGGTAGGGAAAGTTAAAAACGTAGAAGCTTTGGTGCGCATTGATTTGACGAACTTCCTTGAAGGCTTCGTGAAAAAACAAGTGAGCGGTTTCGAAATAAGCAAAGTTAGTCTTGCTGGTATCGAAAATACATACCAAGCATCTTTCTTTTGGATCAATCCACCCCTTAACGCCAACAAATACCTTCAAAGGCTTGAAATGCTCGCTGTGAATTCCCAAAAGCGGATACAAAAAGTGCAAACTTTTAGAAAATTCACCCAATGATACGTTATTGATCTTAGCCTGCTTATTCATGTTTTTTCATTTCACGTTCAGTAAGTTTCCATCCAATGGTTAGGATGAGTTCGATGACCAAATATTTCCATATCGGCATAGCGATTAAAAGCCCATTGATCAGCCCATAGGCCGCAACGGAACAAAGGAGTGATAGCAGGATTTTTTTGTGGTTCACAGAAAGGGTTTGCATGGGTTGTTTAGTTGGAAAGATTAAAATATTCGAGGTCGGCGGTAAAGCGTTTTGGGTGGCGAAGGGTGTAGATTTTCCCATCTTTGAAGGTAAGGGCGTAGCGATAAATTAGTTCCTTGAGCTCATCATCGCCGGGTTCTCCAAGTTGCTTTGCCAGGTTTTTTGAGGGGTCGGCCTCGGGGTGTGTGAACGGATCAAAATCCATAAACCGGAATTCAATTACATGCTCTCCGGGTTTGTGGTCCATGCTAAACCCGTAATTCACGTGCATGCAAAAATGTTCTAAGAGGCCATAGCGGGTTTTAAGCACTTCAAAGAAATACCCATCCAAGGTTGCGCGCGCTGGGATGTTAAAGAAACGTCCCTTCGGATGGAACAATTTTATGAGTTCTTGGTGGTTTTTTGCAGTAAATAGGGCGACAAACTCAATGAGAAGTTGAGAGTTTTTTTCTACTTCTTCTCGGGTTAGGCGCTTAATCGTTGCTTGGTGCATAGGGTTATTAGGGGTTTAAGGGTTATTTAGGTTTTTATATACAAGACAAGTTGTCAGAACATGCCTGCGAAGCGCATTTAAACGCGCAAGCGTGCAAACAGCACACAGCAATTGCAGGTGAGCCTTGGGTGTTCGTGAAAAGTTGGATTGTGCATAGTAATCGTATGAGATGTTGAGTGGTTGCCTTGAGATTAAATTTTTTTAATATTTCTTGCGAATCTTTAAATGTATGAGGCATTTTCTCGGGCAATTTGGTCCAAGGTCATGCCCTTGCATTGTCCAAATTCATAAACGGTGTTGGGGGTGTAGTGGGTAAAGTTTTTCATGTTGCAGTGTTTGCGATACAAAGCTATGCGCTATGAGTGCAGTGGATGTGCATAGGAGGGTTTTTAAGTTTTTGATTTTGCCGGATATTACTTCGATAAAATTTTCGATAATACTTGGAGGATATTTTATAATTTTAATATTATTCAAATACAACTCGGAATGTGTTCCTTAATCAAACTAATCAATCTAATTGTCACTGTACAAGGTAAGTTTACCCTAAAAAGATTACTTGTTTTATCGTTTTTTACATTGCTTATTCAGAATTTCACCTATTCTCAATCTCAAAATATTTATTTCGAAAATTCATGTAATTTTGATAGTAAACGCGAAAAATTTCAGTTACAAGTTTTTGATTGCGATACCTCTGCAATGCGAGCGCTATCTGAAATTTTAAGTATTACCGGCTTACCTCAAAATTTCTCGTTAAAAATCGCCAATGTGCCCAATGCATGTGCTACATTATCATGCAATATTTCAAATTGTGAAAGGTATATTCTTTACAATCCCCAATATTTAAAATTTGATTCTGGTGATAAAGAACTAATTAACACAAGTTATGCAATATTAGCTCATGAAGTAGGTCATCACTTATCCGGCCATACTTTACCAAATGAGATTGATCGGCATACTTCGGAGTTACAGGCTGATATGTTTGCGGGGTTCATTTTATATCATTTAGGGGCAAGTATAGATGAAGCGTCGAATTCATACTCTATTTTACCGGATGAAGGTTCCACAACACATCCTAATAAAAAAATTAGAAAAATTGCAGTGATGAATGGATGGTTAAAAGCTAAGCTTGAAATAGAAGGAAGTGAATCCAAATTAAATGGTTTAGTATTGGATAGTCAAGGTAATAAGTACAAGACAATAAAAATTGGTTATCAAGATTGGATGGCCGAAAACTTACGTTTCAAGTCCAAGGAAGGGAGTTATCCCCCAAATGGTGATATGAAAAATGTATCAACCTATGGCTTTTTATATGATCGTATTACGGCTCTTGAATCTTGCCCGAGCGGTTGGCACATACCAAGCTTAGACGAATTTGAGGTATTAATTAGTTATTTAGGTGGAGATGATAAAGTCGTCAAGAATATTAAGTCAAATGATTTATGGCAGACAGAGTCCTGTAATATATTTGGGGAGGATAAAACCGGTTTTAGAGCCTTACCTGCCGGATCAATGAGTAATAATTCAAGTTATGCTGATGAGGATGAAAATGGAAATATAATCCCAATTCCCAATTCTTATGAGGATTTTATGAAATCAACAGGTTGGTGGACATCAACATGGATAGCAAACAAACCACAGATTATAGGTATTTTAAATTGTGAAAACAGAATTGCTCAAGGTAGTGTCAATAGATTATCAGGGTACTCTGTAAGATGCGTTAAAGATTAATCCTTCTTTTTTTACCTACCTCCCATACAATTCCCTCATCGCATGTGCCCGAGTGCTAATTCGCTGAGGTAAGGATTCCGGCTTCAACACCATGACTTTCTCTCCGTCCCGCAAAATAACCTGTTCCAGATCATTCCTCGGCTTTTGCTTTCAAAACCGTCTCATCACGCATTACGTTGACCTTGGGCGGCTGCTTCCTTTTGTATTTTAATGCGCCCATAGCATTTAAAGCAGACGCCGTTGGAGATGTGGCTATACTTGGGAATAAACCCTTGGTCGTTGCAGCGTTCGCATGAAGTTGTCGGAACGTATTCAGAAGTTTCCGGTTCAATGTTTGAATATTCTAGGAAGAAATCATGGATGGTGAAAAGCTCTTTTTTCCAATCCGGTTTGTCACAGAGTTCGCCCACTTCTATCAGGAGTTCTTCAGGAACGTCCAAGATTTCAGCGTATCGCTTGAACCATTTGTTGGGAAATAAAAAACTGTGCATGTAGATGTAATTTCCGCTGTAGCGTTCGAAGTAGTCGAGTATTGTTTGTTTAGTTTTAAGGCTCATCTTACTGTACCTTCCGGCGATGAG
>JBJOFM010000309.1:0-6423 GCA_046048755.1 Bacteroidota bacterium
CTGAAAGTTCCGAATGGTGGAGAATTTTTGTTTCGATGGTCTCTTTTATGTTTGATAGCAAGGAAGTAAATCCTTGAGGCTGATAGGTTTTCCCAGAGAATCGGTAGGCTGTACCTTCCTCTCCATACCATGCCATCAGTCTGGGGAAAGGTATTTCTTTGCCATACATTCGCAAACTACCCTGCTCCCAATGCGTATCGGCTCGTAACGATTGCAGCCACTGTGTGGCCGTCTCTTCTCCTATAAAATTTGGCCAATAAAACCAGCCTGAATTCACTTATTTCTTAGTTTTCTTATCCGTTAAATCCAACTCGTCCGATGCCATCATTGCCATCATCTGCTTCATGGTTTTATTCATTCCTTCGGTAGAACCATCCAAGAAAATAACATTACCACTTCCCTCGGAAGCAAAATTCTTAATGGCTTCGGTCCACATACTGAACAACAAAAAGGAAGAATCTAAATTTGCACCTTGCATTTGCGTTGCCGCATCACTGAGACCTTTAGCAACTTCTTTTCTAAACAAAGCCACCCCTTCACCGCGCAATTGTGCCGCAATTTTTTCTGCTTCGGCCGAAATTTTTATAGCATTCCCTTCCGCTTCTGCGGCTTTTGTTTTGGTAATCAGCAAGGCTTGACCTTCGTTCTCTGCTGCAGCTTTCAAGTTGGAAGAAGCCACCACCTGAGCCATCGATTTCGTAATAACATCATCAAAAGTGATATCGTTTAATTGCAAATCCAATAAGTGGTATCCCCAACTCTCTAAAACACTATCAATGCTGTCTTTTACAGATTCTACTATTTCCTTTCTTAACGATAATATTTCAGCTTGCTTTTTTGTAGCCACAAAACCACGTACCGAACCCTCAATTGTACGAATCAACGCCGTCATAAAATCACGGTCATTCACAAATTTAAAGGCCACATTCTTGATAGTTTGCTCCTGGTTATCAAAAACAGAATACAGCAACATCGCCTTAAAATAAACGTTTGCTTGGTCCTGTGTAATCGCCTGAAAATCCAATTCGATAGAACGATTTTGTACCGAAACTTTTCTGTAAACCACTTCTAAAAATGGAATTTTGAAGTTCAAACCGGGTCCCATAATTCGCTGGTATTTACCAAACATGGTGATTACGTAAACAGTACCTTGTTGAACGGTTGTAATGGACAAGGCCAATACCAATAATACAGAAACTGAAATAATAATTAATGAAAGATCCATAAATCAAATGTAAGCAGTGCCGAGGAAATTACCCGTAATTTTGGTCGATTATTTTATGATAATCAACGGGTTGATTTAAAGCAACTACTTAGGGTTGATTTCCATTACAATCCCCATAGGGTCACAGGCTTTATAGGCATCGGGCAATACGGGCCTATCAAATACTACCGAATTTCCACGCAAATAAACAGGAATGGAACGTACAAACTCGTCGGCTAAAAAATCAGATTTTCTCAGTTGTTGATTCAATTTCAACAATCCTGCCATATCTGTATTCTCAACCAAACAAGGCTGTTTTAGCGCTTCATCCACCGCAAAACGATATGCCGATGAAATACGTTGCTGCAATACGTCTGGAGTTACATTGAGCAACTTCGACAATAAATCAAACGATATTGCTTCGCCCGTAGAAGCATCAAACAAATAGTGATTTCGCTCTACGTACAATGGATTTTTAACGGATCCTGTTACCAGCTTCGTTTCATAAAAAACAGTTAACCCCAACAAGGTTTTGTTTCCTAAAATTCCATAAAAATCTAATTCTCCCGTAATGGTTAAATCCGTGTTGCTGATATCCGCAGTTGAAGAATCCAACGATGGTGTAGTTCCCAATTCAGGCGACACCAATGACTCATCTATTTCTTCATCTCCATAAACACCGTCTAACTCATCGGCTACCAGGGATTCATACAAATAGTTATTGATAGCGGCGGCAACCTCGGGTTTCGTATTGCAAACTACAACGGGTAATTCCCCCTTAATTTCTTGTAAAATAAACTTTTTATCTACCGTTGAATGCTTGTCCTCCGTCAATGAATATATCACTAAATTCTTGGTAGCACTGGCATTTGTAGCCGATTTTCCACCTACTGCAGCCACAGTTTGAGCCTGAATAAATATTGGATATATCGCCGATATCCCAAAAATCAATCCCGAATTAATTCGTTGCAACATCATCTATCTATTTTCAATGGGGTTTAACGTTTGCTTAAAGGCTAGGGTAAATCAAAACGAATGTACAATTTTTTTCGATTCCTAAATAAAATTATCGACGAGGACCTACCGGTGCGGATTTTACAATAACAATTACCTTTCCCGCTTGTAAATTATTGGAATTTAATCCATTCCATTTTTTAATTTGAGCAACGGTTACCCCAAATTCAAAAGCTATATCAAATATATCCTCCCCCGGCTTCACCGTGTGGCGCATTTTCTTCTCCACCACTTTGGATTTATTTCGTTCTTGAGAAGCAGTGGATACTTGATTTTTTGAAGGCAGTACCGCAGCTTGAGGATTAATAAATGGAGAGGTTTTAATCGGAGAATTTCTTACCGGATTGCTATTAGTTGGACCACTTATTAAAGGATTATTTTTAGCAGTTTCAATATTAGCAGCTGCGGTTTTTACAGGTTGATTTTTTTCCGGGAAACTTTTGGAAGTAGATGCCACACCCGCACCATCTTTTTTGGTCTGAATAGATGCAGGCTTAGCGACAGGTTTCAAGGTTACTGCATTGGAATTCCTGCGCTGTTTTTCTGATAAAATACCATTCCAAACCAGCCAAACAGAATCCTCATTTAACCACCGCTGTTGCGGCAAATTACCCGTATTCACACTAGACAACAACTCCAATACAGACGTTGCCAATAGATTTCCTTTTAACCAATATCCCGGCTCTGTCATATGTATTCCGTCCGAGGAAACTTTCTTATCCAATTGCCAACGTGAAAGCGAGCCTTTTGCCCCAGTTATCCAATAGTAATTCCACAACAAACAACCTTTTTGTTGAGCAATTTCTTTGATTTCTTCCGCCAAAGGATAGGTATGAACCACTTTTTTCCCTTTAAATTCCATATCCATCGGCGTTACCAACATTACCAATGCATTCGGCAATGCATGTTGTACGATATCCACAGACATTTCGATTTGCTCCCGCAACTTATCGGGATATACCGATAACGGAGCGATGTCGTTGGTGCCAAAATCCAAGATTACCAGTTGTGGATTCAAGTATTGTAACTGCTGAGGAAGTAAGGACTCGTACAACAAGGACTCAAACCGAGCTCCGCCCATGCCCACCGAATGATAGAGCAGCCCAGACGGCTGAGCAACTTTCGCTCCTGTATCTGCACCCAAGTTTGAAACTGCGTATATATTTACACCGTAAATTTCAATTTGACGTTGCTTTTCGTCTAATTTTTGAAATCGAATAACAACGGAATCCGAGGCAGTAATTACACATCGATACACTTTCCAATCCTCAAAAAATATGGTAGATATTGGCAATTCTGCATTCACTAATTCCACAGCATCGGTTGTGGTATCTGATAATACACGATTACCTTCAGTTGCAACTTCCTGAGTATAAAACGGAGAATGTTGAACCGCATCCATCGACTTCCAAACCTTTCCATCCCAAACTTGAAGTTGAAACATGGAATCAGAGCCATCGGCCCAAACCTCTACCATAAATTTAGTATTAACCGGCGCCGGGGGCAAATTTAAAAATCGCAATTTCGCCGTTGGATCCGAAGTTTGTACCGTTGCACCCAACAATCCTAACGGCAATTTGGGAGGTAATGTGAAACTCTTAGCGAAATTAAACTTTCCTGTGAACCGAGTTTTGTGGCCTCGAGGAGTATACGTCTTGGCAGCCGCATAAGGAAAAGTTAACCCCAATCCTCCATAGCCAAAAACCTGCTGTAACTGCTTTCGCGCCACCAATGACAATGCTCCACTTTGGATATGGGAATCCCCAATATGCAATATTTGCAATGGCATTCCTTGCATTTCAGACTGCCGCCGCCGCTCATTCCACTGGGTTATTTTAGCAGAATCTCCATACTGAATAAAATTCAACATGGGCAAACTTCCTTCTGGCATGTTAATTTCCGCTGCTTGAGCAACAAGTTGCTGCGGTAGCCATAATAACCAACAGAAAAAAATCAGTCCCAATCCCTCAGAAATTTTCCGAGTTGCTAACCGCAATAAATTGAAACTAATTTCCATGATAATAAAACATGCTTTCTGAGCACTTGCAAATTTACCCTTATCCTTGGTTATTTTCGCCCAATGATTCATGGGAAAAAAGTTGTGGTGGTTCTTCCTGCCTACAATGCGGCCTTAACATTAGAGCGCACCTACCGGGAAATCCCCATGGATGTTGTGGATGATGTAGTTTTGGTTGACGATGCAGGAGGCGATGAAACCTTAGAATTAGGTGAAAAATTAGGGATTAAACATCGAATAAAACACGAAAAAAATCTGGGATACGGCGGAAATCAAAAGACTTGTTACCGAAAAGCACTGGAATTAAATGCCGATATCATCATCATGTTACACCCCGATTACCAATACACGCCCAAACTAATACCGGCCATGGCACATATGGTAGCTACCGGATTATACCCCGTGGTTTTAGGATCTAGAATTTTGGGGGTTGGCGCTTTGAAAGGAGGAATGCCTATGATAAAATACCTGTCCAACCGAATCCTCACCTGGGTTGAAAACCTGTTGATGGGTCAACATGTTAGCGAATACCATACTGGCTACCGAGCTTTTTCCAAAGAAGTGTTGGAGAATACGCTCTGGGAACTAAACTCCAACAACTTCTTATTCGATAATCAAATCATGGCGCAGGCGGTTAATGCCGGCTACGTAATTGGTGAAGTGAGTTGCCCTACCAAATATTTCCCAGAAGCCAGTTCCATTAATCTCAAAAATTCGGCTGTGTACGGCTTAGGGTGTTTGGGCGTTGCACTGCGATATCGCCTTCATAAACTGGGAGTTTGGTCTTGGGAACTTCTGGCCAAAAAAACTCAATAAGCCCACCAATAAACACATCCCAGACAACCTCTTTTTGAAACACCGTCTACTCTTCAGACTGATTCATTTGCATCCAAATCCAATAAGCACCTTCCATTACAACTTTATCGTTTAATGGCTTTTTAATAATCCAAAATCCATCAGCCGAACCCAAGGTTTCAATTTCTGTCAAACGAAACACTCCGGATTTTACAGAAACAAAGCAATATTTTTTTCCATCCGATTCAATCACTGCAGCAGTAGGCAATACCCAATTTTGTTGATCATTTAGATATACTTGAGCCGAAAAGCTACTGCCAAATCGAGGCGTCCATCCCTTTCCTAAGATCGACTGAACATAAACATTTATTAAGTTATTGGCACCCAATTCCGAAGCCATTGAACTAATTTTTGTTTCTACAGACTTTCCATTTACAAAAGTGCAAACGCAACGATTCCCTACCGATAACATATCTACATCCTGCGGTAAAGCTCGAATAACCCATTGTTGAGCCGATGGTTTTGTAAGTCGAATAACCACTGCATCCGAATTTGCAAAATCTCCTTGATTCAAAGCCACCTTTTCCACCATTCCATCCGCAGGAGATCGCATACTAACTACAGACTGAATATTACCATTCCCCATCGTAGTAGTAGATATTCCTAACAAAGCCAATTTCGCTTTAAAAGCCTTGTATTTCGAATCCGCTATTTGAAATTGAGATTGGGATTCCTGCCATTGCCTCTCACTGATCGCTCTCTTTTCAAACAACTGTTTGTCTCTCTCCCAATTGCTTTGCATCAACTTCAATTGTTGGGCCGATTCTAAGTATTGCTCCTGCCATTCTATCACAGAGGAACCGGCTAAAGTAAACAATACTTGACCCAACTTCACTTGATCCCCGGGTTTTACTTTAATGGATTGGATAATCCCGCCTACCGGTACCACTACCGATTCAAACCCAGTTGGTGCCGCAACCACTTCGCCAACCAACCGTATTGAACCACCTAATTTTTGCTGCTCCATATTCGCCAATTTAATCTTGGCTACTCTTTGCTGCGAATCAGACAATACAATCCCTAAATCCATTGAATCTTCGGATTTAGAATGACTTTCCGAAGTAACATTCATCGCTTCTTTATTGCCGCACGCCTGCAGTATTACAATACTTAGCAATACCAGACAACCATTTTTTATATTGAACATTTTCATTTTTATTAATTTGATTTATAATACGTTAACATTAACTGTGTAAAAGACAAATCTTGAATAGATCCAAAGTAATCCAAATAATTTTGTGTTAATCCACGAACCAACAATTCCCACTGAAACACCGAAATCGCGCCTACCGATAATTGGAAATTAGCAATATCAAAACTTTGCACAGAATTC
>JBJOFM010000310.1:0-3299 GCA_046048755.1 Bacteroidota bacterium
ATTATAATCTATTTAAATCTCGCTTTGGATTATAAACTAACATATGAAAAATATTCTCTTCTTTTTACTTCTCACAACTGTATGTATCTCCCATGCACAACGCACCATGTTTGTTGGGCAGAATAATTATGTAGCTCCTGAAGCACCCAGTGCTAATTCAATCAATGTAATTGTAGCGCCAACCAATGGCGGGAATCTTGTTTTGAATTTGGATGCACGTAATATAAATTCATTAGCGCAAACTGGAAATCCAACCACTTGGTACGATTTGTCTGGCAATAATAATCATGCTACTTTATATGGATCATTAGCCTATGGAACAGGTAACGGAGGCGCGTTGAATTTTCCGGGAGGGAATGCCAACTATGCACAAGCAAAAAATGGCGTTTATTTTAGCGGATCGTCGTTCACCATTCAATCCTGGGTTTATCCCATTCAAGTGCTCAATTGGAATCGAATTATTGACTTTGGGAATGGTGCAGGGAGTAATAATATCTTACTTTCTAATTCATATGGTACAAGTGGTGCACCGGGTCTCTATATTGAAGGCGGGCAGTTTCAAGCAAACACGGTTTTAACCCTAAATGCGTGGCATTTTGTATGTGCAACCTATAATTCATCCACTCGGATTGCGACCATTTATGTAGATGGACAGCCAAGTGGAACAATGACTATGAACGCTCCCGTTAATATCACCAGAACGAATTGTTACATCGGTAGATCAAATTGGGGCTTTGGCGATCCTAATTTCCATGGTGGCATTGGATCGGTTCAAATTTATAATGGGTATTTAACCGCCGCAGAAATACAAAGCAATTACAATTCAACCAAAGGCTTTTATCCTTGATCAATTATATCAGCTGTAAAATTAATCGTTTTAATCATTTATGAAAAATCAATTCATCCTACTATTTCTTTTGGCTGCAATCCTTTCAACTGCTCAGGAATCCTTTTTTAAAGGAAATAATAACTATGTAGCTCCTACAGCATCAACGCCGCCATTCCAAGCTCCCACAATTGCAACCAATGGTTTAGTATTACATTTAGATGCAGCTAATACAGCCAGTTATCCGGGAACCGGAACTACTTGGACTAATTTAATTACAGGAAATCCCGTAACTAATTTTGTTTTAAATAACAATGTTAATTACAATGCAGCCAATGGAGGTGTGTTACGTTTTGCCGATGGTGGTTGGGCTAGCACTACTAATTCTTTTGGAAGACTTGCTAATTATACTATTGAAATTTGGGTTAAAATAGCTGGTACATCCGGTCCTGCGCCTAATGCTAATTATACTCCATGTCTATTTTCTGATATTTATAGTGGCAGTATTAATATGATATTGGCATATAATGGATTCAATTTTCCAACTAGTGCTCACCAGTTTACATCTGGATATTATAACGGTGGTTGGAATACTTTTTCAACTTCGTCTAACACCTCTGATATCAATAATTGGATTCACATTGTTGCTACTTATGATGGAAATAATTGTGTCATTTATAAAAATGGGGCGGTAATTGGTAGTGGTGCAATTGGTAGTAATCCGGACACTTCTAATGCTGGATATTATATTGGACACCGATGGGATATGCAAGATTTAGTTTTTGGAGACTATTCAATGGTTAATCTTTACAATAGAGCCTTATCGCCATCTGAAATAACATCAAATTTTAATGCAGTTAAAACCCGATTTGGTTTGTAAATATAATGAATAAACTACTACTTCTTTGCCTACTTACAAGTTGGACTTCTGGTATTGCCCAAGAAATGTTTTTCTTATCGGGTAAAAATTTTACCAAATTTTCTTTTAGTCAATTGTCTAGCAGTACTACTATTCAATTGCAACCAGGATCTGGAAATTATTATGAGGTAGGGATCGCTACTGCTATCGAAGACCAACCTTTTTTTTATTCAACTGCTATAAATTTGCAGGAGTTTAATGCTATTGGCGGCGATGCAGTTTCTAAATACACTTGGAATAGTCAGTATATTGGGGCTAAAATTGCAGCTTATTATCCTTTGTTGACGAGTCGCTGTAATTGTTATAACGAAACCAGTTGGAATGTATTAGTGTTGGCTTCATTAAATGCAATAACGCTAGTAGACGGTCAGCAAACAATTACTTCCAGTTATTTCAACACCAATAGTTATTTTGATCTTAAGAAAAATGCTGAATTTACCGGTTTGTTCCTTCAACCTTCTTTAGGTTTACAGGTCAAGTATAGTATGTTTTCCTATGGTGCCGTCAGTGTAGGATATTTTTATAACAAGGCGTTTAATTTGTTGAATAACACCAATGAAAAGTTGGGTTTTAATTCGCATCAACTGCAATTTGGCATTCACTTAAATACGCCATAAAACAAAAAAAACTCCTTAAAAATTAACGAGTTTTTTTTGATATAGGTTGCGATTATACACTTTTCAATTCACCTTTATCAGTATATTGAATCGAAAATTCATGTGTGGTCAGATTGGCTTTCAATTGTGCCATTTCGTCTTCATTTCTCCAAATAAGGTGTAATTCATTTTCAGCAGCTTCACCAAATTCCAAAGTTCCTGAGAAGGCTTTAGAGGTGTTTCGTAGGCGAAGCAAATCCAATTGTTTGAGAACAACATCTCTTTTCAATCCTGCATGAATAGCTTTGGTACTTAAGGTAGTTCGGTTGATTTCTTTGTGACCGTCTTTACCCGCTTTTTCTACACCTACATAATCATTGGCACCCGCAAAAATATCCAAATACCAAATTTGAGGAATTCCCGGCATAAAGAGTTGGATGGCTCTGGCTAAGGCTAATTTTTGTTCACTTTCTCCAAGCGCACTAAAGTAAGTCGCATTCACTTGGTAATACGATATTTTTTTACCGTCGGCACCATATAGGTTCTTTACCAAACCACCTCGTTCAATGATGAGGTTCATCAAGTCTTCGATTTCGGTGTCTTCCAACAATCCTTTTTGGTACACACCATTCACTTCTTTCCCTTTCAAATCCAAAACAGGAATTCCATCGTGGCAACCAAGCATGTTGACTGTTTTCAAACCTTTGGTGATAATGTCATTCGCCCAAATCAAAAGTGCTTTGTTGCTTCCTTTTTCAATCGCGTGAATACACAATCCAGGCAAGAAGAAATCGTAAATAGCATAACCTTCTTTGGCTACTTCTTCGTGCAAATGCAAACCGTATTCGGCGTGAATTTCGGGTAATAATTGTAAATTATTTCGTTGGGCAATCTCGTTAATTCGAGACAAATAATCCCAAGTACCCGGTTTGTTGAAGAAATTACTTTCGCCAATGGC
>JBJOFM010000311.1:0-5329 GCA_046048755.1 Bacteroidota bacterium
CCAATACTTTACCCAAACTATCAACAGAACCTGTTGCCACCTTAACCAAATCTGGGGCTATCGTATCAAACGTGATTACTTTCTTCGGGAGATGTTTCCCTTCATTCCCCGCAGTATCCACCAACGAAACCACATAATAATTTTCTTGGACATTATCGGCAGAATCATGGGTAAACGAGGTTGCATTGGGTTTTAATACTTTCAATACTTTCCACGGCCCCGAGGTTCCGTAACCATAGTAAACCTTAATTTTATCTACCTCTGGATTTGAAATTGGTGGCCAAAACAATCGAACATTTCGCTCAGACTTACTAACCGAACCAATGGTATCAAAGGGAGTTGGAGGGGTAGCGTCTACACTGTAGGACGAAAATACCAAACTACATTCTTCGCGTTCCCCGAACAAATCATACCCCACTAACTTATAATAATATATCTTATAATTCTTTTCGGTAGAATCTAAATACATAATCATCGGGGTAGCTCTCAAGGAATCAGAACTTAAGCCATTGGAAAAGGGCAAACTATTTCGCTTAACAAAAGGTCCATTTTTCTTATCGGATCGAAGGATATCGTAGGAAATATAATGAGATTCCTCCATCCATTTCAACTCAATTCTTCGATCTTGTTTATTGGCTAACAAAGATAATTTACCTACAGAATTTGGATTATGTTCTCGTTTATTGCTATAAAAAATATCCAATTCTTGGTTCCTAATTACAGTAGAAGATCTCAATAAGGAGACCGTAATAATATACATAGAGTCCTTCGATAAAGATAGTTCAAAACCACTTAAGGACATCTTTGCTGCATCCCAAGAATAACTACATGCTAATAGAGACAAAGCATAAATATTATTTTGATATTTGTAAACATCGCTTAATAACCCTAATTCACTAGAATCAGACATGGGTGCCTTACCATATTTTAACTGAGCAATTGTTGCAATATGTTGATTTGATTTTGCCATCGACCAATCTTGGGCCTTCGCTGTATCAAAAACAAACAGCCTGTTTTTACCAACAAAACTATCGCCATTCTTACTGCCAATACTAGTAACTTCAACTTTCAAACCTAAGCGTGCCATTTCTCGTAATTCAAAATAATCACGAGCTAATACCCGAACGCGAACCTTATTCGGTTCTACTTGCTTGAATTGCAAATAGGGATTGAAATCTCCTACAAAATTATTATCCTGGCCTTTCACAATTCCAGTTAACAAGAACAAAACAATTACTAAATTAAATCTCATAACAACTAACTATCTAAATGGCACATTAAACGCTTCATACACTCTTAAAGGTTCATTTCTGGAACGAATACCTGGATTAGGATCTTGATTTGGAAATAATTGAATCCGATTGGGTTCAACGCGATGTATCCAATAAACCCAATTATTAGCCGACATTTCCATCGCATTCAATTCTAAATTTACTACCCTACCCATCTTACTTAAATTGGGAACATACCTAGAATACGAAAATGGATACCGTTCTGATCTTTCGGTGGTAGTTACCGTAGCCGTTTGGGTAACACCTTGGTACGTAGTACTAATTTGTTGTAATCGCAGGGTTGTAGCATTGTACCGCATTCCCATAACAGAACCAATGGTACGTTGAATTGCATCCATTTCGTCTTTAAATTTCTTTAAACAGGATTGTTCATAATTGGTGGTTAATACGGATACCTGAACATTCGCACTGCTAACCCAACTTGAAATTGAGTATTGATCGCCCTGAGCATATCCTGAAGATGTTAACGGCCCTAAATACTGAGTAAATTCATTGGTCTCAGGAATATCAAACAACTCTGTAGTTGGATTGTAATAAGCCCTATTTACAATAGCCTCGTTGGGAACCAATCCCTCCCGAATCAGTGCATTTACATCTTGATAAAACTGTTTAACGGCTATCATGTATTGATTATCGGATTGTGGATATAGTTTTATTGTTTTTGCAGCCTCTCCCGTTTTATCTGATCGGTATAAATCCTCGTAACTCATTGGCTCTTGTACTGGTGCAATTAAACTCAACCCATTTTGATTAGCGAGCTTTATCGTACCTGGATTGTTGATTAACGCCTCACATTTACTTTGGAAATTATTATATCTACTTATGCCATAAAATCCTGAATATAAAACATCCGTATAGCTATTTACCATTACTTCTAACATATTACCTCCAAAATCGGAAGCAGCTCTGTCATCTTGCGACTTTTGATATGCTGTTGTTTCCACTACATTATCCGCATTCAAATTTGCGATTACTCGGCTGTAAGCTGTACCTCGACTAAAATACTGATTACCCACTTCTCGCAGCATTTGGTTATGGGAGTTCCGTTCATTTACCATCCGAATGGATGCTTCCCACTGTTGCGTTAAAAACTGATCGTAGTAGGTATTGGAAGATAAAACCCGCAGAATTTCTACCTTATACAACTTACCCGAAGGAATTTTTGATAAATTATATTGAATCTCCGTAGCGCCTGCAGTTACACTTAATAATGTATAACCAACTGTGTTATCTTCTAAACTAATAAACCGCATTAGATACTTTACAGGCATGCTAATACCCTGTCCAAATCGAACTACCTGCTGTAAATATTCATTATACATAGCCGTAACTCGAGGAGCAAACAGATTGGTTACTTGAGTATTGAATTTAACGACGGCTTCTGGCGTGTTTTTATAAACGAAGGTTCTGTCAGGTTCTGGCCATTGCGCCAAAATTGTGGACGTTTCTACAACTCCAATTTCCGTAGTTCGAAATTCATGTACTGCTCGCTCCGTAATTTTAGTATTGTCTTTTTTTCTTGCAGTATCCCAACGATTATTTATCCGTTCTTCAAACCAGGCCCGAACAACCACTCGGTATTTGGTATTGGCCAATAGATATCCTCTTGGAATTAAATTAATGTATGAAAAATCACCATCATAGTCTACATCTGTTTCATGATTTACCAAAATCCAATTATTCGCTTGATTTTGGTAAGCGAATTTTATTTCTCGTTTCACCCTAAAAGTTCGAGTGTATGTCTTTTTAGGTTCGATGATTTCGATATTCATCACCTCCTCGTGATTAAATCGATGCACTACCAAAGGTGAAACAACCATGCTCACGTTTCGAGTATTATGAGTTGGCTTAATTTCTTCGATTAACTTAATGGATGCTACTGGCGATTCTGGCGTTTCCGGAACCGGACTACAATGATCTCCAATGCTGAATTCAAAATTAAATCTACCTTTCACCAAGCCATTAAGTACCCGATATCTCCCTCCAATAGCACCTTTCATCCATGTTGGATTTGGAGTTCCCATGGACAATATTGCCCCAGCTGAAACATTGGCAATTTCGATTTTACCTTCGTAACACCATACATCAACGTCCATCCCAATAATGGCCTGGACCGCAGCATATACAGATCCTTCAGCATACCAACCGTTCATTCCTATTTTACCCGAAGTATTGGAACAGGTAGCATTTCCATAATTCATGAGGGAGACATGATAGCCCGCTGTGAAATTAATTTTACCGTAGAAAATTAAAAATGATAGATCGTCCTGCCTAAAGTCAAAAGATGCACCGTGGGAAATACCTTGTTCTGAAGTACGAGAAATACCTGAAACTGGCAAACGATCTCCCAAAGCATTCACCACAGCAGGTGGATATATAGGGGGTTCAATGCCATGGCCTATCATGAAATATGTTTGAAAGGATGCCCCCAAAATTCTAACCCCCAATTTACTGGAAGGTTTACCCGCATGTAAGTACCATTCATTCCTAGAGAATTTCAAATTGATCGTTCCTAATCTATTATTCGGCCCAGCGCCGGTCATTAAATTGTAACCATTTAAATAGGCAGTAGCATCCGCGGTGAATACAACGTTAGCGAAGTCCATAGCCAACCTGATATCCGCACTGAACTCATAGGACGGCTTAACGGAATTACTGTGATACGGAGAACCCAACAGTGCTAATCCGCCATCCAGATAAATTTGATTGATTGCATATCCATTTAACTGTGCAGTTATTGCTGCCCGGATTCTATACATTGCTCCATCCATGGATGTCATTTGCATAGCCCCCTTAACATAAAATGAAGTGCTTTCATCGGGAATAATAGCGCCGTTTGAATTCACTTTCACTTTTTCGCCCAATTCAACGGCAATACTGTCTAATTTCAATGCGGCAGGCACCACAATAATACCCCCCGGTATTTTGGTTGAGCCTCCCAACATCCAATAATCGTATTTCTTAACACCGGTGGTTTTTCCTATCATAAATTTAACACCAACTCCAACCGATACTCCCATATCCATTGAACAGTTGATATCTCCATAAAATCCATTCCCATATATACTGTGGTTCCTTCGAGCCGCTAAGGTTCCACGAATACCGAACGGTCCAATGTTACCCGATGCGGTAAAACTATCTAAATTAGGACCTACCAAAGAAAACGAACCATTGTTTGCTACTTCAAACCCAACGGTTCCACCGCCGCCAAGAGTAAATAAATTAGCACCCAACGACAATCCACCTCGAAATCTTAATAAAAACTGTTGTTTCTGATTTACACGTTGCGTTATAAATGCCAAATCATCGGTATTACCAAACGAATACCCCATTAATTTCATGGTATTTAGGGTAATTGACTCACAACCGAAAACATCGTTTTTATTGTTCGATAAATACAATCCCGTAAATGCGGCATTCAACCCAAATGCGGGATCGTCCGTAGATGGCACCATCATATCCATGTTTCCATCCATGATCAGCTTGATGGCCACTTTGTTATTGGAGGTTAGACCAAATGAAACTGATGTATTTAAATCAGTCAAAGTTACTCCTATGGCTTCAATTTTAGGACCCTCCCCCAATACTGCCGAACCTGATAAACTTAATTCACCACCATCCCCCAAGCCAATTTCGATGGTGTATTGAACATCGGATTGCGTTTTCAATGGAGTTTTTAATATCCCTTTCAGTCTTCCTATGGTTAAACTACCCCGATTCATGGCAATCCGAACGGAGTCGATGGAATAGCCCCATCCACCCCATTTTCTACCCCTGGATAAGGGCATTAAATTTGAGCCCTCCATAGCGAACGTGGCACCGCCACCGTCTATGAACATATAAGGCAATCGCAACAGTATTGGATCTGGGTTTTCTGGCGGAGCTAATCCTGTATTCACGGTATCTCCCAACAAATACCAAGGCAATGCACACTTCAAATCGGATAAAAAGACCCCCGTCCAATTGGTCCCTTGGTTATTGGGAATAGTAAAACCCTGCATTACAGGAGAGTTTGCTTGAAACGATTTATCAACTAC
>JBJOFM010000312.1:0-11806 GCA_046048755.1 Bacteroidota bacterium
TATGCGGAAAACCAAGGATTTGCCAAAGGCGGCGAAGGTGCGGCCGATCTAGCACGGAAAGTGGTTGAAGTTATTGAGAAACACCCATCCAAACCCATTCAACACACCTACGATTTAGAAGATAGTATTCCAGAAAAGCTAAATAAAATAGTAGTAAATGTATACGGTGGTTCTGGAGTAATCCTAAACGACCAAGCTAAAAAAGATTTAAAAGCCATTGAAAAATTAGGCGCAGGATCATGGCCGGTTTGTATAGCAAAAACCCAATTCTCGTTTACCGATGATGCCAAAAAAATGGGCAGTGCTTCGGGTCATACGATTACCATTAGACAGTTAATCCCTAATGCTGGTGCAGGATTCGTGGTTGCTGTTGCCGGTGAAATTATGCGTATGCCCGGTTTACCCAAAGAACCTGCGGCTATGGGAATGGATATCCAAGGCGATACCATTATTGGCTTAAGCTAAATTGTCCTCAACAATGAACAGCAAATATTTAATCTATTCAAAGGCAGCAGTAGCTGCCTTTTTTTTGAACTTTTCTTCTGCTACTGCCCAAAATGCGGTATATCCCAATCCAGGAACCGTATTCGATCGGAAATTACATACCATACGAATTTTAATCCCCCAAGATTCATTCAATCACATGGTAAGCAGTGAGAATATTTGGTCGAACTACAAATACCGCGCAACCTTTATTTACGATGAAAAAGATACTATTTACAATGTAGGAATTAGAATTAAAGGGAACACCTCCCGTAGCGCCAATCGTAAAAGCTTCCGAATAGATATCAACGCCTTCGAAAAACAAACATTCCAAGGATTAAAGAATCTCAATATCCATGGAAATCATAACGACCCCAGCATGTCCAGAGAGTACCTTTCGGCCTTTGCAATGAATCAAGCGGAAGTCCCATGCCTCCGGGTTAATTTTGTTAAGTTCTTCATAAACAATCAATATTTTGGTATTCGCGCAAATTCCGAGTTTATTGACAAAACTTTTTTGTTAGGTAGGTTCAATAACGATAAAGGTAATCTGTATAAATGCACCTGGCCTGCAGATCTGGCTTGGCTTGGTTCTGATCAAAACAAGTATAAAGAAATCATCAACAACCCAATATTAAATGAACGGGCCTACGAGTTAAAAACAAACGAATCGAAGGATGATTATTCCGATTTGGTCAATCTTATCAATGTAATAAACAATTCACCAAAGGATTCTTTCCCTGCTCGATTAGAAAGGATTTTCGACGTACAAATGTACCTGCGAACCCTAGCAATGGAAGTACTAAACGGCCATTGGGACAACTACTACGCCAATAAAAACAACTATTATTTATACAACAATCCAAGCACCGGGAAATTCATGTATTTGCCCTACGACATGGACAACACTTTCGGGGTACAGTGGGGATTTAACGATATCAATAAACGTGATATTTACAATTGGGGAAGTTCATCGTCAGCAGCACCCCTCACAAAAAATATCCTCTCCCATACTCAGTATCGAAGAGATTATGAGTTTTACATCAAAAATTTGCTTCAAGATGCATGGCATAGAGATAGTTTATACGCCGAATTAGATTATATAAATCAGTTAATTCAGGCCGATATGAAAACAGACCCATTCTTTGACGGCACGTTGACCAACGACTATGGTTTTACATTTAAGAATTGGCAAGAATCCTACACGTCTGCCTGGGGAAACCACGTTAGTTTTGGAATTAAACCCTACATCTACGATCGAAGTACTTCTGCCTTATCGCAATTCAAATTTGCAAACGTAGAGGATAAAATCTCATCGATACCCAATATTTACCCAAATCCATCCGTGAATAGTGAGTTAATTGTCCGCTTTCCTGATTTTACCATTCCAGAAACTATTGAAATTCTGATTTTCGACATCCAAGGAAAATTAATGTTACATTATCCGACGGTAATTCCCAATAACAACCTTGCATGCCTAAATACAGAAACGCTAAAACCGGGTAATTATATAATAAAAATCGGCAATTATGTTCCTTTAAAATGGGTAAAACTGCCTTAAAAAACTACTGGAATAATTCACAATATTATACAAAAGAAAAGCCCCGTTGCCGGGGCTTTTTCTTTAAACTATATGAAGAAATTAACTATTTAGTTACAACGAAACGGTAAGTAGCAGTACCCTGTATTCCTGCAACTTGCAAGAAGTAAACACCATTTACTAAGTCACTTACAGAAACAGAGACCATGTTACCGCCTTCAGTCAAGGACTGAGTTCCCACTGATTTTACTGTAGAACCAGAGATATTCAAGATATTTACTTTAACATCCATGCTGTTCAATGCATATACTTCAACGTTTACTTCGCTGGTAGCTGGCACTGGGTAAGCATTGGTTACTTTTACCGCTCCAACAGCAGCTACGTTATCGAATACGCCAAACTTGGTTAGCAAAGTAGCAGTATAATCAGCCATTCCAACAATTCCTGAGGTTGAAACTGGTCTAAAATCAGGAGTAGTAGCATTTTGAGGATCTACCAAGATAGAACCGGCAGTAAAGGCAGCTGCATCGATTTTATTCGCGTTTTTTGAATCACGCAACCATGCATCCAAACCAGCAGGGGTATTTTTAGAATCTACTTCGGCTAATCCTGAGTTAGTTGCACCCGCAGTTGCCGCAGCAGCGGTATTGGCAATGTAGTTATTACGAATTAAGTTACTTACATCGCTGATAGAACCTGAAGGCTTAACACCAGCAGCAACCAATACGCTATCACCATCAAACATGATGAAGTTTCTATAACCCATGAAAACAGAGTTGATAATGCTTAGACGAGAGTTTCTGCGGATACGTGCACCTCTACGGAAAGCACCTTTAACTGTGGAACTCATAGCAGAATAAGAACTTCCCACAGGAATTGGACCCACGCAAGTGATGTTGCTAAATACCGCAGCAGTGTAGGGAGTCTTGCCAGATCCACCGGCATCATTGTCACTTTCAAATGTCTCAGAAGTTGAAGAACCAGAAGGAGCGTTCCAACTTAGGTCGAAATAGTTTGTATCCCGAGCAGCAATACCAAATTGTACCGCACCTCTGTAACCAAAATCCGTATCAAAATCATCGTCGGTGCCTTTATAAGCAATTAATTTCTTACAATTCACTGTACCACCAAACCACTCAAATGCATCATCGTTTCCATAAGAAACCTGTACACCTTCGATGGTTGTGTTAACACCCACAGAACCCATGGTTAAACCGTTAATTTCTTTGTTAGGTTCAAATGCCAAACCACCAAATTCCATACGTAAATACTTAACAACACCGCTATTGTCGTTATCTTCAGTACCACCAAATTTTGCTAAGGTTGCATCAAAAGAAATGTTATTAAATCCTTCTACTTGAACATCTATTCCTTGGTTGTTGATTGCTTTACCGCAAATTACAATACCACCCCAATCACCGCGCTCACGAGAACCTACCGCATTAGCAGAAGTAATCACTACAGGATTTGAAGAAGTACCATTTACTTCTATCATCCCACCTCTTTCTACAACGATGGTAGAGTACAATTTTGGAGTAGCATTCAAATCTGCCTTAGCACGAATCAATGTACCGGCAGGAATAATTAACTTACCACCCGCTTTAACTACAACAACAGAAGTTAAAGAATATACTTTCGATGCGTCCAAAGTAAGAGTAGTGGTAATTTCTTTTTTACCACTGGCATCGTTTAAAGTAGTTAAATCCGTTGCATCAGCATAGGTCTTTGCCTTTGGATTCCACTCCGCCCAACCTTTGGTCCAATCTTGAGAAGCATCAGCAGATAATGCACCTACAAAATCTACTTTTTCGATAAACTGTGCCTGGGCGCTAAAAGCACCTAACAAAGACACGGTAAGTAACAATTTTTTCATAAATTTATTTAATACAAAATTGCCTTAGTACGATAACCACAACCTTACCGATGTGTAAACCAATAATTACTTTTTCCTAAATAAAAGCAACGATTTCTTAACAAAGAAAAACCGCCACTTCTCAGCAGCGGTTTTTACAACCTATAACCTTTGGTATTACCTAAAAGTTCACTATATAAGAAACGGTAATGGTTCTACCGTATGTGTAACTAAACAGCGTATTATCCCCTGTTTTTGTAGTTTCGTCGTATGCCTTTCTGTCGTACTTGCCATTACCGCGTTTTAATGGAGTTTCGGGATTGTAGTCTAAGTCTTGGTAGAACACCGCATCTTGTGCTAATAAATCGCCCATCATCACCTTAATTAATCCGTTCTTCCCTACCGATTTTGCTACTTGTAAATCCAATACACTTCTGCCAAATTCAAAAATGTCGGCACCAAAAGGTTGAACACTTAACGGCACACCAATGTAGGCAATACGTGGACCGATTTTATTGAAACTAGCGTTGAACTGCCAGCCATTATCGGTTTGATAGAATATGCTTGCATTTACTACGTATGGGCTTTGACCCTGTAAGGGACGGGTATAACCATCGCCAAACTCCACTTCACTGCGAATCAAAGCAGCATTACTATACAACGTGATATTCTTCAGCCAGCTCCAACCTAGTACTTTTATCAATGAACCCAAATTTTTACGTAACTCCAATTCAACTCCGTAATTGATTGCAACTTCTTCGTTTTGGTAAGTGAACGTACGAATCAAGGGCTGAGAAGTTTCTAAACGGAACTCAATAGGATTGGTGATTTTCTTGTAGAATCCACCAATGGATACCATATCTTGTTTATTGGCAAACCATTCCCAACGAACATCGAAATTATTCAAAAATGCTCGTTCTAATTGGGTAAATCCAAGAACTTCCGAGTTAATATTAAAATTATAGAAAGAGAACGGTGCTAATTCACGCAATTCCGGTCTGTTCACCGTAGAATAATAAGCAGCCCTTAAATTGGTTTTTGTAGTTAATGGCATAACAATATTTAATGAAGGTAATACATCCATCTTAGCCGCTGGATCTGCCATTTTTTTACCCAACTGCGTTAAATATCTATTTTCTAATTGCTGCTTAAAATTCTCAACCCTGGCTCCGTAAATCAACTTTAAATCATATACTTTATTTCCAGCCTTAAACATGGGAAAGTGCGACTCCAACATGGCATAAACTGCCTGGTTTTTACTGAACGCCGTGTAATCGTCTTTGTCGTTTCTTGTTTTATCAATCAAAAATGTTCCATTTTCTTTGATATTATCTAACCCCAAATCGGTTCCAGGCATATTTTGCGAAAATTTAGGATTAGTGAATGCCAAGGGTCCGTAGGCAAATTGTCTGCTATCGAAGTCACGGGTTCTATCTTGAATAAAGAAACCCGTTTTGAAAATATGATCCCATTTGCCCGATTTAAACGAACTGCTGTAATCCACGCTGGCCGACACTGTATTCTCAAACATGGTTGAAAAAAATCTACCCGAACCCGCATAAAAAAACTGGTTATACACCAAATTTCGTTGGGTTGAATCATTTTCAGGAAGGGAGTATTGAGCGATTCGGAAATCAGGAATTTGACGCTTAGTAGCACCATAATTCACCAACCACTGTAAGTTTCCTGTTTTTCCGATAGCATGGGTACCATTCGCTTGGGTACTAATCAAGCGGTTAAGATTCACCATATTGCTATAGCCCTCACCGTAGTTTTGGTTTTCGGCATCGGCCAAACCATATCGAACGGTTGATGCAGCATCGTACGTTAAACTAAATAGATTTTTAATATCGATTCTATTTCTCTTATTAATCTTCAACGAGAAATTGGCAATACCACCATTTTGCACGTTGGTAGACAAGCTGCTGTCATCAAACTTCTTCACCAAACGGTTATCGCCGTAATCCATATTCTGTACCAAGCCCTTCGTGAAGCGTTGGGTCATTGCATAATTATAACTCACCATCACACCGGCATCCATCTTTTTTATTTTGAATGGCTTACCTAAAGTATAGGTAAAACGAGGCGAAACAGGTGCTTGATAATCTGCGATATTCCAATTGTTATCGAACTTGCGTGTTTCTGTAACATTCAGTTCTGGCTTTACAACATCCACATTGAATGCAGCGTCTAAGGTTGGAATCTGCTGCTGCTTGGTTAAAATACCAAAATAGTTAGAAGTTTCCATATCAAACGTTCTTACCGATTGACCTGTGGTAATGCTATTGTATTGCATACCGAAGGAAATACTTTGAGTAAGTTTCTCCGGTATACTTTTTGTATTGATTTTAATCACCCCACCACCGAAGTCGCCCACTAAATCTGGGGTTGCACTTTTAATTACCGTAATTCCGTCCAACAAGCCTGCAGGAATCACATCAAACGAAAACGCTTTACGATCACTTTCTGTACTTGGCAGAGGGGCTCCGTTTAAGTAACCCGCATTATAACGATCAAACATACCACGCACATTAGCAAATTTCCCTTCGGAGATGGTTGCACCCGGAATACGCTTCAACGCGTCTGAGGTGGTTCTAATATTGGTTTTGCCCATATCTTCGGCAGAGATTGCTTCCACCATTTGAACCGATAACATCTTGGTTTGAATAGCTCCTTCGGCGGTATTACCCTTGGGTTTGCGTTTCACTTTGATTTCGATATCGTCCATCCGCTCGATTTTCACTAAAGAAAAATTCAAATATGCGGTACCATCATTTTTAACATACACCGTATCTTCTTTCACTACATAGCCGGTTGCCTCTGCAAATACCTTTTTTGAACCGGGCTTAACCACAAAACGATAGTTTCCTTCTAAATCCGTACTCACGCCTTCCTCACCCTCGCCAAATACAAACACTTTAGCATCCAAAATTCCTTTTCCGGATTCGTTTAATACTTTACCGACAATCACCGATTGAGCCGATAAGGAATTGGAAACCTTTACAACAAGCGTTATTGCGAACAAGGAAATTAATCGAGACAATTTCATGGTGCAAAATTGACACCACAGCGTTAACCTAATGTTAACGATTATTTAAGTTAAATTAACTTTTACATAACGAAGAGGCTATGCACGATAACGAAAACGCTACGCGCTAGGCAAAATCAAACCCTTTCAGCGCAAAAATTAGCAGCCAACAAGGCAGGGAAGCATTAGCCCAAAAACTTTTTCAAAAATTTCAGGCTGCCGTAGGGCGGATATTTTAACGGAAGATCAAACCAAGTGGGGGACAACATCACCCCTTTAAAATGACTAAACACCTCAAAGGTATGTTTACCACGGTAAGCGCCAAATCCACTACCCCCTACACCGCCAAAGGGCAAATGATGATTGGCTACATGCACGATGGTATCATTTACAGATACCCCACCCGAACTGGTAGCACGAATCACTTCCCAAGCTTGGGATTGTTTGCCGAAATAGTAAAGAGCCAATGGTTTTTCGCCGGCGTTGATATCAACGATTACTTCCGATAACGATGAAAACGTTTTGATAGGTAATATAGGGCCAAAAATTTCCTCTTTAAGTAATGGATGATTGGAATCTGCCACCTCTACCACAGCGATATCCATGTATTTCTTCGATTCATCCATCCCTCCGCCGCGAATCCAAGTAATTCCTTCGTTTAGATAGGATTTTAAACGCGCAAAGGATTTTTCGTTTACAATTCTGCCGTAGTCTTTGCTATTTAAGGTATCACCTTCATACATATCAGCGATGGCCGATTCTACTGCGAGTAAAAAATCTTGTTTTATCTGTTGATGCACCCAAACATAATCCGGGGCGATGCAAGTTTGTCCTGCATTAACACTTTTACCCCAAACAACTCGTTTGGCGGCTTGGGCTACATCGCAACCTAGATCAACAATACATGGACTTTTACCTCCCAATTCTAAGGTCACTGGGGTGATGTATTTTGCGGCGGCTTCGGCTACGATTTTACCGAGGAAAGGTCCACCGGTGAAGAAAATATAATCCCAACGCTTGCTGAGTAAATGCTGATTTTCGGCGATATCACCTTGCACAACGGCAACCCAGGTGGAGGGGAATACCGATTCAATGATTTCCTGAATTACGGCGGCCACATGCGGCACCGCCGGGGAGGGCCGTAACACGGCCCGGTTGCCTGCGGAAATCGCGCCAACCAAAGGGTTAATCAACAATTGAAAGGGATAGTTCCAGGGGGCCATAATCAAAACCTGACCATAGGGTTCTGCAACTAGGCGTGATTTCGCAGGCAACAGGAACCATGGGGTTCCTACCCGGCGACGCCTACTCCAACGCTTTACCCCCTTGCAATGAAAATCAATCTCCTTCAACGCAACCCCGATCTCCGTTAAATACGATTCATAATCAGACTTACCCAAATCCGTATGCAACGCATCCATCAAAACACGCTCCTTCTCCACAATCGCCTTCCTCAATCGCTGCAAAGCAGCAATACGTTCCTCTACGCTTGGAACCACCCTCGCATTACTCAATACACGCTGCTCCTGATAATAATTATCGATTTCCTCTAATGAAGTGTATGTATTGGATTTGGCCATGATTTTTTGCAAGATACTTATTCCTTAAGTAAACAAGCAAGCACCCCGCAATGTTCACAGTTTAATCCATTATTCGTTAAACAAAACCACAAAAAAAACAAATCAACTCTTTTGTGCTAGTATAAACCAAAGTTTCTAACTTGGCCGCCTCACTTCCAAGCCCTCAACATATGCCTCTTACCCGGTGGACCAGCCACTCGCTCTACCCTAAATCCGGCTGAAGCCAAATTCCTTCTAACCTGACTGTTCGCTGTGTACGTCACCAAAACCCCACCAATAGCCATTCGCTGAAACACCCGTTCAAATAAATCTACACTCCATAATTCTGGCTGCTTTTTCGGTGCAAATGCATCCCAAAAAACTACATCAATACCCATTGGCATCACCTGCTCCAAATCCCTCAATACATCCCCTTCAACTTTGTAAAATCCAGAACTGCCATAGCCCACAACTCCGTTCCAAATATTCTCCTCCCCTAAATCAAAATCGACTTTACCTCCTTCCAAAATCATAAAGCCTTGCTCAAATAATCCCTGCCAATGTTCCCTGCACATCTTACCATCATCAAATAAGCCATCCAGTATCGAGCCATTTATTCGTCGCCAATACTTACCTATATCATCAAATCCAAAATCCACAGAATCACTCAACTCCTCACTCAAAGGAAATTTCTCTATACCAAAATATCTCACCTTCAATCCCATACTCTCCGCAAACTCTTTTAATAACCATGCATTCAACCCCGTTCCAAATCCCATTTCAAATACTCGCAATCCTGAAATTCCCAAACCATCAACTTCTCGTTTACCCAAATACCAATCCACCACTCCCCGTAATAAATACACGTACATCGATTCACAAACCGCGCCATGCCTCGAATGGTAGGTTTCATCCAAGGATGGCAGATACAGCGTAACACTTCCGTCGTTGGTCGGTAAAATTTCAATTTTGGGCGGTTTCATCGGTCGCAAAGCATCAATTATACAGGCAAAAATAAGTTTGGCACCCGATTTGACATACAACCATCAAACAACGAAATTCATAAGTAATTGTTCATATAGGTTAGTACAAAAAGGGTTGACGAGAAGTCAACCCTTTTTGTTTTTGCAAACTACCATCGATTGCAGCAATCAACAATAGTGCTTTAAATCAAAAATCATATCCCCAAACACCAACATTATTCCTTACTCTAACATTTCTAAAAAAACCAAATCCCAATTTTATCAACGACCGTTATTTCCCTTAACGGCACTACCCAACCTTTAATTAGAAAAAAACACCTGATATTGCAAAATCACCGAGTTTTTCCTGGAGAACTGCTGAGATTCGTCCCCAAAGACCTGAACGGATGGCCTATTCTCCACGCACAAACTCCATTTAGCATTAGGACCATGAATCAAATTCACCCCCAATACATAGGTAGCAATTTTTCGACCTACCCGATTGTAATCCGCTCCCGTAAAACTCCCAAATATCTGCCACTGATCCAATCCTACCGAGGCACGATATACACTGCCGCTCAGCGCATCAGACCCTCTATTTTTGCCACCCCCATTCAATTTCCTACCAAATAAATACCCCAACTGCGCATACAAAACTTTCCCCGTTCCAAACATCGGCAATGCATTTCCGTATTGCCCACCGGCATCTCCCACAACGGTCTTCCCAGCTATCGAAACCATGGAAGTTGCGGGATTCATCAACCCATTAAACCGCAAATAATCCTTTCCGTAATTGGTATTAAAATATCCGACATAGGCACTAATACAATCAGGCTTGGCACCGGCCGCAACCTCGCTGGGGGAAGGCTTGAAAAATGCAGGCATATCCAAAAATGCGTCCACAGACCACAAGCGCATGGAATTAAACACCGTATCTCTGCCTAACCCTCCAATACCATCCCGGTAATTCCATGTGGCTCGGGGTTGAAAAATACCTCCAGCCGAAATATTAAACACTTTCTTTTTGCCCAAATACGTTCCTGTCATATAGGGTGTTTGCATGGATTCCTTATCTAAAAACTGATACATCACCAAAGTTTGGTATTGTTTGCGGTGCCCATATGGAGTAAATGTAGCATGCTTGCTAATAGCAGGAATGGAAATTCCCGCCGAATTAATGGGAAATGGATCCGTAAAAACCAATCGATAATCCAATTTATTTAACGACCCTCGATAGTACAAACTCAACTTTCGAGAAAATAAATCCGTCTGATCTACCGTAGCTTGAGCGAAAACGGGAACGTCTAAGGTCATAATGGTGCCGATAGATGGCTGCGAAAACCTACTCAATCCATTCATTATTGTTAAACCACCCCCGATATGATGCTCCCCGGAAATGTTAGATCCCCATCGACCCTTTCCTCCCGTGGTGAATCGATATTCCGATACGGCGTCGTGAATGAAAAACGATTGCTTTCGGTTTCCCCCTATAGCCGTGGTCGCATTAAAATTATTCTGACCCAATTGAAAATATACAAAGACCCGATCGCTTAAATTCCCTAATACCTGAAATCGAGTTCTTCGCAATCCCAAATCAACTCCCTCATTTACTCGCTCACCCAACAACTCGGTACCCGGATTGTATTGGGCATACCGCAACCAGGTCTGGTTCAATCCTGTAACCGTGATTCCTTTTCGATATTGTTGAAGTGCAGAAGGAGCTTGTTTTATAGGTTCAGGCATCGTACCCGGAGATATATCATTTATAAATCCCGAAGACCTAAAATCAACGGTTTCAGATCCTAAACAGCCATTAACCAAGGATAAACGGCTGGTGATTTTTGTTGCTTCGGCAGGGATCGAAATCAAACCTGCACCCAAAAAGCAACCAATAACTAATAAATACCTCACAACTATGTTTCAAAATTAACGTCAGTTTTCATGAATACGATTCATACCATACCCATTGATGACAATTTAATTACAATCCTTTCTTTTGGCCATCCTCCCTTTTCCCTGTTCATATTTTCGTAAATTTGTCTATCATGAAACTTGTCCCCTACCAAATATCATCCTTTCAAGAATACCAAGAGGAATACCGCAAAAGCGTGGAAAATCCAGAATCTTTTTGGGCCGATATTGCTAGTCATTTCCATTGGAACAAACCCTGGGACAAGGTGCTTGAGTGGAACTTTCAAACTGCTAAAACGCAATGGTTTCAAGGTGCCGAATTGAACATTACTGAAAATTGCATCGATCGACACCTAAAAACCCAACCCCACACCACCGCCATTCTTTGGGAAGCCAACAACCCGGAAGAAGCCAGTATTTCTTATACCTATCAACAGCTGCACGAAAAGGTAAACCAGCTTTCCCATGTTC
>JBJOFM010000313.1:0-16597 GCA_046048755.1 Bacteroidota bacterium
TATTTTGCCCCTGATAATAAATGTATTGCGTATCTAAATAATTTTGTCTTCGGCGATTAAAAATGCGTGTGTTGTCGCCCTCAATTCCAATTAACAGGGTAGACTTAGCGTTCAATGTAACAGTGAGTAAACTACGGAATCCCAATTTTTGTTCGTAGTAATTTTGAACTTGAAGTTTAGACAGTACTGTGTTTAATGGGTGTGTTAATTTTCCAGTTGAATCGGTAAATGGAATGGCTTTGCCCACATTGATATCGGAAAAATAATCGGTGAAATAAACGATATTTTTTAAATCAACTCGATTTGTTAATCTGCTTTTAACAGTAATTCCTGCAATAGTTTTATTTCTGTAGAAATCAGGAAGGTACATGAGGTTTAGGTTCTTGTCGGCGCGCGCATGGTTTATATCGCGAGTATATCGTTCCGGGCTAATAATCAATAAAGTAGTGATTTTATGATTCTTCTTTTGGGTTACAGTTTTAGCAATCATATCGGCATATCGAGGTAACCCAATATCTTTCAGGCCTACTACATTAACTAGGCCAAGGAAATTCTGATATCGGACCGACAAAAAATACTGAGTGTTTTTCAATTGTTTTACAGGGCCGTCAAAATTCAACGTAAGCCCAAGGAGATCCATTTGTCCATCTACGATGAGGTTTTTACGATTGCCTTCCTGAACTTGTAACGCTAATAAGGATGCACTTCGTCTTCCAAATTCAGAGGAATACCCACCCCCTTGGAAGGTTGCCTTTTCAATAACTCTTGGAGCAAATATGCTAAATCGACCTCCATTGGGATCGTTAAAAAAAGAATTCCCTTCTAAATGTCCTACCTCTGTAACAGGAATATCATCTACCAAATAGACATTGTCACGTACCCCCTGTCCTCGAACAGAAATAGCGGAATAAATACCGCCACTGCTCGAAACACCTGGCAGCATTCCAATGGCACGGAAAATGTCGCCTTGTGCACCTGGATTCATGGATATTTCTTCTCTGCTAAAGGTGTGAACTGAAATGGGTACCGAAGTAATCGAATTGCTCTGTCGTTTATTGATTGCAATCACGCTCATTTTTTCTGTTTTTGCCGTTAATTCTATGGTATAGGACAGCGTTTTATTGGGTATTATACGGATATAATCTAGAACGAGATTCTCGTAATTTTCCGCTTGAATTAACAGTTCATGAAAACCTAACGGAATGCTGTCTAGGGTAAAATTTCCCAGCGTATCAGTATTTGAAACGACAAGTTCGGGATTGAGTTTTACATGAGCAAAAGCAATTTTTTCTTTGGTGGATTTATCGATCACGGAACCAGATATCTTACCAAATTGCTGAGCAGTCAACGGATTAACAACAATGAAGCAAATTGCCCAATAAATCCAAAATTTCATCGAGACAAAGTTACTTGGGTTTGGACGAATTAAAATTGACCGTCGTCAAGTATTTGAATTCTTTTTTTTGAAAAACCGAATTTAGTTGTTGCAGAAATTCTTCGTTTGGGTTCCCAATTGCAGTAAAAAAATCGAAGAAATTACTCATCGTTTTGGATATAGTTTCCAGAGTTCGGAAGTTTTTGATTTTAGTGTGGGTTTAATATTCCCGCTAATTGAGAAAGGGTAAGGTTGGATGTTGAATTTCTTTTGTAGTTGTTTCTCAATCATTTGGGTGTGGTCTGTTTTGCGATTATCCAAATGGGTATAATATAAAATGGGAGAATCTTTTAATCCGAAACTATCCAAACTCTTTTGGGTTTTCAGGATATACACTTTTTCTTGGATTAACTGCTGGGCCATGTGGTGGTAGATGGAATCGGATCGCCATTGTTTAAATTTGGTTTGATTGGTGTAATATAACCATTGGAAAGCGGCATGGTCAGGTTCTAAAACTACGGAAGCATTCTTACTTTTTTTTACTTCTAGTACTGCAGTCGTAACATCGATATTCTGGCTAACAGTTACATATCTAAAACTAAATTCTCCGATTAATAATATCATCCAAAGCGACATAGCAAGTATATGCTTTCTGAAACTTGTTGTAGTTAGTTTGATGGAGCTAATAGGCGTAGCTAGTGCAATTGCCAAAGAAGGAATTACAAAACTAACATATCGTTCGTTGAACATCGGGATGCTCCAAGGGAATGGTAAGCTAATTAGCCACATGCCAAGGAATGGAATAATAAAACTTGCAATGAAGTATTTAACACTGGCATTGTTTTTTGATGAAATTGAAATAACGGTGGATAAAGGGGGTGTTTGGGCGGATTTGATACAAAGTATGATTAGTAATACGGTTGGAAATACAGCCATGGGGATATTTGTGAATTTCCATAGGGTAAAATAGGGTGCTGCCCAAGGCGCGGGTTCCATCCAAGTACCGGAACTGGCTGAATCGATAAACCTAAAAATTACGATTCTTAGATAAGGTGAATACAACAAAAATAATACGATCCAAGGCCAAAAAAGATTGAGAATAACTCGATGGTTAATCTGGATGTTTGGCTTGTTTGGGTCTCGTTCTTTTATCAACTTGGATACTTCAAAAAATCCTTGAATCAATAATATCCAAAATCCAAAAAAGTGAGTATAAATGAGGCCAGCAGCAGAAACTACCCATAGAATTTTATGGATAGTTGTTTTTTTTTCGAGTGGCTTAATCCATAATAATTGAACCAGAACAGTAAATAACAATAGCAGGCTATAAGCTCGGATTTCGTGAGCGAAAAGTAATACCGTATTGCTACCTAAGAAAAATAAAACAGTAAAAATAGTCGCTATCAGAGATGCATGTATTTGCCGGGAAAGCAGCCAGAGCAATGCTGTGCTTATTGAGATTAAAATTGTTGGTAAGGTTCGAACTGCACCTTCAGAATTACCAGAATATGGTATCCAAAAATGCAATAATGTTTCAAAAAGTGGTGGGTTGTTACCTTTACTTAATTCGTTCCAGATGGTAGGAATCGGGAATTGAGCATGGTACAAAGAAAAACACTCGTCTGAGGTTAAAGGATACGGGTTTTTACTAAGTGTTAAGATGATAAAAGAAACAACCCCTACTGTAATCGCGGCTATACAATTATTTCTTGAGAAGTGATTCTGGGGCATTTAAAGTTTGAAGAATCTGGGACTATTAAATCTGTCCGAAAATACTCTTTAACTTTAATTCTATAACACCGAATAGTGCTTCTCGGAAAATCTTGGTACTCATTTTGGAAGTTCCAGCAGTTCTATCGGTGAAAATGATTGGATGCTCAACGATTGAAAATCCTTTCTTTTTGGAGCGGAATTTCATTTCGATTTGGAAAGCGTAACCACGAAATTTGATTTTATCAATATTAATATTTTCTAAAACACCGCGTTTATAGCAAACAAAACCGGCGGTAGTATCGGCAATTTTTAAACCTGTAATAAATTGGACATATTTTGAGGCGTAATAACTCATTAATACGCGTCCCATTGGCCAATTTACCACATTAACAACACCTCCTACGTAACGAGATCCTACACACACATCCGCCCCCGCTTCGCATTTAGCTATCAAGTTTGGAAGTTGATCAACGGGGTGAGAAAAGTCGCAATCCATTTCACAGATATATTCGTAGCCCCTATCTAAAGCCCAATGAAATCCCGCAATATAGGCGGTGCCTAATCCGTTTTTACCTTGTCTTTTTAAAATGTTTAATCGAGGTTGTCCGTTATCCGTTCCTGAATTGAATTCAGGCATTAAACCTTCTACACATTGCGCAGTTCCATCGGGCGAATTATCATCTACAACCAATAAATCGATCGTTCTGGGCAAGGCAAACACCGTGCGAACCATTTTTTCGATGTTCTCGATTTCGTTGTAGGTTGGTATTATTACCAAGGGATTTTTCGCCATGGATAACTAATTTATATGCGAAAATACGGTATTTTGCATGGAATTATGGGACAGGAATTGTCGGATTTGTATAAAAAAGCATTATTTCTGGATAGGGATGGGGTAATTAACCACGATCCAGGAGATTATACCAAATCGTTGGCAGAATTTGAAGTGTTACCGGAAGTGATAGATACCTTGAAATCGTGGCATTTGAAAGGATACCTGTTAATTGTGATTACCAACCAAGGCGGGTTAGACAAAGAGCTGTATCTACGCGAAGAGGTGGAAGCCATGCACCAATATTTACAAGGATTATGTATCAGTGCAGGGTTTCGAATTACAGACTTTTTCTATTGTCCCCATCATCCTGATTTTTCTGGAAAATGTTTGTGCAGAAAACCTGGCAGTTTGATGATTGAAAGAGCTTTGCATAAATATCGGATAGATCCCAAACAATCGTTAATGATTGGAGATAGGGAACGCGATGTGAAGGCCGCTAATGAAGCGGGAGTAAAAGGAATTCAAATTCAAACCAACGCTGCCATTCCGAGATGGGAAGATATAGCGATGTAATTCAGCATTTTGAATAATGCCTGGTATCGGTTTGGGGTGGAAGTAATCGATGATTATTTCTTTGCCAAACCGGCAATGATATGTTCTAATTCTTCTTCTGCACCTGGCATATAACCTTGGTGAGAATGTACCAATTTGCCGTTTTGATCGTAAACAAAAGTCATCGGAGGATTATTCACGTTCATTGCACGGGCTAAATCCATGTTTTCATCCAATATAATTTGATACTGCCAATTTTCAGCCAATACTTTGGGCTTTACTTTTCTAGAATTTCTAGCATCATCGATACTTACCGCTACCAATTTGCAATTATACTTTTCTTGCCACTCGGCATAATGCTCGTCAATTGCTTGCAATTCTTTGATACATGGACCACACCAAGTTGCCCAGAACGAAACAATAGTAATTTTTCCTTTCTCAACCGAGCTATTAAAATTTATTGCGCCCCCGTCTATATTCTTTACTTGAATCGATGGAGCTTCTGATGGGGCTGCGGTTTCCTGTGCGAAAACAGATGAAAAAGGGAACATAGCAGCAACAAAAAAGGCAAATACTAAATTTTTCATATCGACAAAGGTAATTCCAAATAGTATGCCAAACCGATTCGATTTTTTGCATTTTTCGCAACAAATTCTTCAAACTTCGCTAGGAGCAGTAAATTTGCACCATGGAAAAACCGGGTTTGCCTTCAGGTACTAGAGATTTTGGTCCTGAAACCATGAAACAACGCAAATACATCTTGTCAATAATGCAGCAAGTATTTGAATCGCATGGTTTTGGAGCCCTAGAAACCCCGGCACTCGAGAATTTAAAAACCTTACAAGGAAAATACGGAGATGAAGGGGATCAACTTCTGTTTAAAGTACTGAATTCTGGAGATTTTTTATCTAAAACCGAAGAAAAATTACTTTTGGAAAAGAATTCTAAAGCGGTTGTTAATTCCATATCGGACAGAGGACTTCGTTACGATTTAACGGTCCCTTTGGCGCGCTATGTAGTGATGAATCGGGATAAAATCCATTTTCCTTTTAAGCGATACCAAATGCAACCGGTTTGGCGTGCGGATCGACCCCAGAAAGGCAGATATCGAGAATTTTGGCAGTGTGATATTGATGTAGTAGGCGCAAATTCTATCGTTTCAGAAGCAGAGTTGATAGAAATGTATCAAGAGGTTTTCGCTAAATTGGATTTGGGGGTGACCATACGAATAAATCACCGTGGAATTTTGGATGCATTCGTTCCTATGGCTGGCTCACTGGAATCATGGCAGCAATTCATGATCGTGATTGATAAAGCCGATAAAATTGGTAGTGATGGGGTGGTTAAGGAGTTGATAGAAAGAGGGTTGAATAATACGGTTCAGGCATGGCATTTTTTGGAAAGTACGCAGCAGTTAAAATCAAATCACGAGAAATTAGCTGCTCTAGAACATTTTATGCAGTCCGTTGAAGTAGAAGAGTATCAAGTGCGATTGAGAAAAGGGATTGCCGATATCCATAGAATTTTGAATTTAATCTCATCTAATTTCAATGTTGAATTAGATGTTTCCCTTGCTAGAGGGTTGAGTTATTATACTGGTACCGTGATGGAGGTGGTGGTAAATGACGAAAAAGTTCCATCGGATTTTAAGATAGGAAGTATTGGTGGTGGAGGTAGGTATGATAATTTAACGGGTATGTTTGGTTTGAAAGAGGTATCGGGGGTAGGGGTTTCATTTGGACTGGATAGAATTTTTGATGTGCTCCAAGCTGCGACTTTATTGCCGTCGGCCACCACCGATAAATTGAATACGAGTTTGGTATGTGCCATGGATGATTCGTGCTTGGATTATGCATACCAACTTTGTACTGCATTGAGAAATGGAGGGGAGAGTGTAGAATTATATCCGGGAACACCAAAGCTGAAAAAGCAGTTGGACTATGCAAATCAGAGAAATTTTGGGTTTGCAATAATTATTGGCGATACCGAAAGAGATCAACATACCTATGTGATTAAAAATTTAGTAACTGGGGACCAGGTTACCCATAATTTTCCTAAATAATGAAACAGCATTACCTATTGGATGAAGCCTTAATGGCTATCCAACAACCCGTAGATTTAACGGATGATATTCGATCTCAAATGGAAGCTAGTGTTGCTTTTTTACAGAGATATTTGAGCGAAGCTACTGCACCCGTGTATGGGGTAAATACCGGTTTTGGCTCTTTGCAAAATGTAGTGATTTCGGACAGTAGGCTAGGGGATTTACAGGAGAATTTGTTGATTACGCATGCTTCGGGTGTAGGAGAACTTTTACCCCGAGGTAGAGTGAAAATCATGCTCTGGTTAAAGCTATTAAACATGAGCAAAGGCTATTCCGCGGTGCGACCTGTGTTGTTTGAACGATTGGCGGCCATGTTTAATGATGGAGCATTGCCTTTGGTTTTTGAACAGGGTTCTTTAGGGGCATCCGGAGATTTGGCACCGTTATCACAAATGGTACTTCCTTTGATTGGTAAAGGAATGGTGGAGTTGCCTGGAGGTCCAGTGTTGTCCGGTGAAAGTTGGTTACAATCAAAAGGATGGGAGCCACTGGTTCTGGGACCCAAAGAAGCGTTGGCCTTAATCAACGGAACGCAATTTATGCTGTCGCATGCTTTGGAAGCTTATGGATTGATTTCAAAAATACAGCGATTGCTTCCGTGGATTTCCGCACTTAGTATTGATGCATTTGATTGTAGAATTGAACCGTTTTATGATCCAATTCATCGAGTTAGAAATCAACGAGGTCAGCAAGATGTTGCAGCAGAAATATTGAATATCTTACAACAATCGCCCAATATAAAAAAGCCCAAAAAACAGGTACAGGATCAATACAGTTTCCGCTGTATTCCTCAGGTTCATGGTGCTTCGATGGATGCATTGAGGCATTGTTTTGAAGTCTGGGAAAGAGAATTAAATGCTGTGACGGATAACCCGAATGTGTTTGAAGAAGAAAATATGGTATTAAGTGGGGGGAATTTCCATGGTCAACCCCTCGCATTAACTTTGGATTATGCCGCAATGGCGTTGTCTGAAATTGGTAGTATCAGCGAAAGACGAACTTTTTTATTGGTTAGCGGTCAACGAGATTTACCGCCATATTTAGCGGAAGATGCCGGAATTGATAGCGGTTATATGATTGCGCAATATACTGCCGCCGCATTGGCAAGTCAGAACAAGCAACTTTGTACACCGGCTTCCGTAGATTCGATAGTGAGTAGTAATGGCCAGGAAGACCATGTAAGTATGGGGGCAAACGCTGCAATTAAACTCATGAAGGTGATTGCAAATGTGGAGCAAATTCTGGCAATTGAGTGGTTGTGTGCAGCCCGTGCAGCCACTTGTAGAAAATTGGTAACGGCACCCGATTTGCAAGAAGAATTACATTCATTTTTGGAAAGTGCAGATTTTGACCATACCAAAATTCCAATGCATGCGTTGATAGCCGCTTCTCATCAGTGGTTGTTTGCTGCTAATGAGCGTATTTAACGAATTTAATACGTTACAGCGAAGATTTTTTAAGACAGACGTTATTCTCGGTTAAGATTTTATTGCATCGGTGATAACCGTCCAAATTTCCTTTTTGCCTATTTTATCTTCGCTACTACTTACAATGAACGGTGGCGATTGGTTCCAATGCTCGGCAAGGGCTTCGTAATAAGTAGTTACGGCGGATTGAACCGCAGAAGGTTTTAATTTATCCGCTTTCGTTCCAACAATTACGAAGGGAATTCCCCATTCACCGCATTTGTTAATAAATTCAAGATCCAGTGCCTGTGGTTCTATGCGCAAATCAACCAAAATGAATAAACAATATAAATTGGGTCTATCTTTCAGGTAATACTCAATCATTTTAGAAAAAGCCTGACGCGTTGCTTTGCCTACTTTGGCATATCCATATCCGGGTAAATCACAAAATTGAATTATCTCGTTTAATAAAAATAAATTCAAAGACTGCGTTTTACCGGGCGTTGAACTCGTTTTTGCCAAGCCTTTGTGGTTGGTGAGCATATTAATCAAGCTACTTTTCCCTACGTTTGAACGGCCTATAAAAGCAAATTCGGGTAGGTCTGTATGTGTCATTTGGTCGTTACGTTGCCAACTTCCTAAATACTTGGCTTGCTTGATTTCCATAGGGTTTTTCTTGTTTGAAATGGTTGTTTCGGCTACAGTGGAATGGGTGGAAAGTGGTATATTTGTACCTTATTGTGTCGGCACCTATCGTAAAACCCAATCCTGCCTCCGAGGCTTCAAAAAAACAACAAGTTGAGCAAATGTTTGATAACATTTCTCCGCGTTATGACTTTTTGAATCATTTTCTATCCTTAGGAATAGATAATTTATGGAGAGTTCGTGTTCGTAAGACTGTGGCTAAATTCAATCCAACCAAGGTGTTGGATGTAGCAACAGGTACCGCCGATTTAGCCATCGAATTAATAAAAATAAAAAATTTAACGGTGGTAGGAATTGATATTTCCCAAGGCATGTTGGATTTTGGGGATATTAAATTGAAAAAGAAAGGGTTGGATAGCAGAATTACTTTGAAACAAGCCGATTCAGAAAATTTACCTTTTGAAGATGCTTCCTTTGATGCTGTGACGGTAAGTTTTGGAGTTCGTAATTTTGAAAATTTAGATAAAGGTTTGGCGGAAATGGGTAGGGTTCTTAAGCCTGGGAGCCCGTTGGTTGTTTTAGAGTTTTCCAAGCCAACCAATCCCGTGTTTAGTAGGTTGTATTGGTTCTATTTCAAATACATTTTACCGCCTTTAGGAAAGTTATTTAGCAAAGATGCAACGGCGTACACGTATCTTCCACAAAGTGTAGCTGCATTTCCAGAAGGAGAAGAATTTGTAAATAGAGCAAAATCTGTTGGATTTTCCTCCGTTATTTATAAGCCACTTACCTTTGGAATTTGCACGATGTATACATGCGTAAAGTGATATTTTACATATCGCAGTTATTTTGTTTCGCCTACATTCTGGTTTATCAGTGTACTTTTTTGCATGCTCAAATTACCGGCAATACTATTCATGGTGATTCAATGAAATTTTCGGAATCTATTGAAAATGAACCCGTAGAGTTAATTGTAAAACCAGTAATGCTCCCAACGGAAGAATCTATTTTCTCTTCCGGAAATTACCAATATTTATTTCAAGATGGATTCACTGCAAGCAGTAAGAGTTCATTTCAGCCGGAGGTTGGAATGATGCTGCCGTTATCGATTTCGGCGAATGTAAAACCCATAAACGATTTTAGTTTCTTGGATTATGCAACTCCCAGAGATCCAATGCGTATTTTTAGAAAACGTTTCTTTTGGGGAATCGCCTTTGCAGGAACACAGGCCAAGATGAAAATGGAATTGGATCCGGTTTTTTGGCAACGTACGGATTCCATAAAATCGATTCGACCTGGAGGACAGGTTGGTGGAGGTTTTGGTGGTTCAGTTGCTATGCGTATGGGTAGGTTTTGGGAAGTTAAAATGCTAACTATGTTGCAGTTGCATGAACGCACATTGCAATACACCTGGCAAAATACGCCGGGACCCAATTTGAAGATCGAAACCATCTCTTTGGATATTCCACTTACCTTGAAATATCGTTCTTCCATGCCTAACAATACTGGAATGTACATCATCGGTGGAGTTCGGTGGTCGCACGATTTTCAGAGCAATGAAGATGTGCCTATCGGGGATACAAAACCCTTAATTGCCATTAAAAAGAATACATATTATTACGAGATGGGAGCAGGGTTTGAATTTCGCTTAGATTTTGTTGATTTGTCCTTAGAATTTAAACTTTCAAATGGTTTAAATAATGCATTGGTAAGAATACCTAATAGTTATTACTCTGGTTCCTTGAGTGCTATCTACCCTCGATTGTTCAGCATTTCGCTGATGGCTCAAGATTAATTTAATTTCACTTGAATTACGTTTTACAACACAAAGATCCTTTTACAAAAGCACGTGCGGGTTTATTACAAACAGCGCATGGAGATATTCCTACGCCTATTTTCATGCCGGTTGGCACCGCTGCAACGGTGAAAGGGGTGCACCGTGATTTCTTACTGAACGACATTAATGCATCGATTATTTTAGGCAATACCTACCACTTGTATTTGCGTCCGGGGATGGAAGTTATGCAACAGGCCGGCGGGATTCATGGCTTTTCCAATTGGGATCGACCTGTGCTGACGGATTCTGGCGGATACCAAGTTTATTCCTTAAGCGGAAATAGAAAACTAACGGAAGAGGGCGTAAAATTCAACTCACATATCGACGGTAGTAAGCATTTATTTTCTCCAGAAAAGGCAATTGATATCCAGAGAGTTATCGGAGCCGATATAATAATGGCTTTTGATGAGTGCACTCCATATCCATGTGATTACAGTTATGCCAAAGACTCGATGCATAGAACTCATCGATGGTTGGATCGCTGTTTTAAACGTATGAGTGAGACGGAACCCTTGTACGGGCACGAACAAGCATTATTTCCCATTGTTCAAGGAAGTGTTTATGACGATTTACGAAAAGAAAGTGCGGAATATGTGTTAAAACACGATGCCCATGGATATGCAATTGGCGGGCTGAGTGTTGGCGAACCCCACGAGGATATGTATCGAATTACCGATATGATGACCGATATATTGCCCGTTGAGAAACCCCGTTACCTTATGGGTGTTGGTACTCCAGAAAATATTTTAGAATGTATTTCTTTGGGTGTTGATATGTTTGATTGTGTGATGCCAACCAGAAACGGCAGAAACGGTACTGTTTTCACCACAGAAGGTCAAATCAATATTCGGAATAAACAATGGGCCAACGACTTTTCTCCTTTTGATTCTTGGTTAACACCCGAGTATTCGAAAGCGTATGTTCGACATTTATTTCAATCCGAAGAAATGTTAGGGCCAATAATTGCCAGCATTCAGAATTTGCGATTTTATTTATGGTTGGTACGCCAAGCGAGGGAACGAATTTTGCAGGGAGATTTCCATAATTGGAAGAAGAGCATTTTAAAAACGGTGGGCAGGAAATTAAGTTGATGGACGTTAATTCGGCAATAATGCACCTTTAAATAAATGAAATAATGAGATTTACAAAGCTGGACCGGTATATAGCATCAACGTTTTTGAAGACGTTTTTTGTTACGGTAGCCTTGTTTGTGATCATCATCATGGTGTTCGATTTTGCAGAAAAATTGGACGATTTCATGGAGAAAAGCGCTCCCATTGAGCAGATATTTTCGGTGTATTATTTGAATTTCATTCCAACATTATTGAACACTTATTCGCCTATTTTTATTTTTATTTCGGTTTTGTATTTTACCTCTCGATTAGCTTCGCGAACCGAGATTATTGCGATGCTGAGTGGAGGTTGGTCGTTACGGAGAATTTTAATGCCGTACATGGCAACCGCGGCTTTGCTTGCATTTTTTAGTTATTTATTGAATTCTTGGATTATTCCCATTACCGACAAAAAGCGGGTAAAATTTGAGAATACGTATATGCGGGATTATTACTCTCAGGCGAAATCAACCATTTTTAGGCAATTGAAACCTGGGGTTAATATGTACATGGAGTATTTTAATAACAATGATAGTTCCGGGATAGGGGTTACCTTGGAGGAATATCAGGGTAAGAATTTAAAGAGTACTCTGTTTGGTAGATTTATCCGTTGGTCTCCGCAAGCCAAAAAGTGGCAATTGGAGATGGTGCAGCAACGTGTGTTTTTACCCAACGGCAATCAACAGGTAAAGAACATGAACTCCATGGATACCTTGATTGATTTTAATCCGGAAGATTTCTTTTTTCGCTTGGAAGATGTTCAGAGTTTAAACCAGAACGAAATGCGAAGAATGATTGCCAAAGAAAAATTGCGAGGGTCTAGTAATGTAGATTTATTGCAGACGGAGCTTTATCGGCGATACGCATCTCCTTTTAGCACGTTCATCTTGGTGGTTATTGCGGTCAGTGTCGCAGGAAGAAAAACGAGAAATGGGTTAGGTTATTCTTTGGGGATAGGCATTTTTGTAATTTTGTTTTTCTTGTTCTTTAGCAAGTACTTTATCTCTTATGGGAATCGGGGAGTAGTGTGGCCGTGGTTGGCCGTCTGGTTGCCCAACGTGTTGTTTATTCCGGTTGCCTGGCTATTCTATCGTAAAGCACAACAATAATCTTATACATTATTCGTAATATAGCGGGAGAGATTAGGGACTTCCCTCAAAATGGTAGATAACGCAAATGTTATTGGTGAATTTTTGCAATAAGTATATTAGGCGGATAGCTGCCTTTGTGTTGGGATTGTTCACCTTAATTGTTTCTGGATTAAGTGGTAATTCCATCGTTACTGAAAAGGTATGTTCGCCAACAGATACGGTTATTGTGTACGATACGGTGTTTGAGTTTTCTCCTCATGTTCGATTTCCAAGATCTTGGGTTGCTGCTGCTTCTTGGATGCCACAAAGTGGCAAAAATAGTTTCGGATATGACGGAGGGGATTACACAACGGGGTTGAATACAAATCGATTGAGTTTTGGTAGGCAAATATCCTTGGATACAAAATCATCTTTGCGGTATCGATGGTTAAAAGTTGATGCCGATGTTGGCGTTGGATTACGAGAAATTTATATTACCAGTTTTGGAATGTGGTATCATAGTTCCGATGAATATATTGGGGGAGATTTGCATGTTTATGAATACGGCGGAACGAAAAAGCAATTGGCTAATTATTATACCGTAGGTCCGGAATTGGAACTACATATGCAAATTGGGAATTTCAAAAAGAAACAATCAAGATGTATAACCGAACTAAATGTTGGAGCTTATGCATACACCGCAGTTTCTTCAACCTATCGAGCCTTTGTAGATAATTATTCTATCCATTCGGTTCTTTACGATAATGGGGTAAGGGAAGAATTAAATTATTATTATGGCTCCTGGGTTCCTAATGATGTGAGTTACACAGGGTCGGATGTGCAGCTGCACCTAAATGTTCGGGAAAAAGTATATTGGGCATCAGGAATATCATTTTTTGGTGGTTATGGGGGTACTGTGTTGTTGCTGAATGATATCGTTGCTAATATCTTTACCTTGGGATTGGAGTATAAATTTGGTACGGTATACGAACGGAAGTAGCAGAACCGCGATGGTTTAGTGGATTAATAGGATTTGTTTATTTGGCTGAAATTCTGTATATTGTGATTATATCCATGGAGGTTAAGAAAAATTTAAAGCATGTAATTGGGTTGATAATAGCGGGATTATTGTCGATGTCTTTGTTTGGTTTGGATCTGGTAGATTCTGCGTTGAAGCGAGGGGCTCCAACCGATACGGTTGTTGTGTACGATACCGTATTTGAGTTTTCGCCGCAGCGTATGTACCCGAGATCTTATATTGTAACTGGAGGGTACCTACCTCAAGACGGAGAAATTCGATACGGAACTTGGCGGGGAACGCAAGGGTATGAACTCTACAATTTACGTTCTTCGCGTATTAATATTTCCCGCAGATTTGCTTTGGACGCGGCTTCCCCGTTGCGGTATCGATTTTTACGATCCAATATTGATTTGGGAATTGGGATTAGCGCTATGGATCTCAAATACGAAGACAATTATTGGGATTATTATCGGGATGAATATATAAACAATATTAGACATGTGTTTGAACGTGGTGGGCGATTAGTTCAAACAGCCAGTTGTAAAACCTTAGGTGCTTTAGTGAATCTGAATGTAGCCATGGGTAATTTTAAAAAGCCTAATTCGCGGTTAACCTTTGAAACAAATGCCGGGTTGTATGGATTTGCCAATATAAGTAGGGATAACAGGAAAAATCAATCCTTTTCCTATGTTACGTACGATAGGCACTGGATATGGTACGATAACGGGAATCGGGAATTGGTTTCCGAAACGATTACAACACCGCGGTTTGGAGAGTTTGTAGTATTAGCCAACGATGTAGATCTCCAGTATCATCTTGATTTTCGGTTGAATTGTCGTGTAGTGGATCAACTTTATGCAAATGTTGGGTTGGGTTTTAATGGTCTACTAGTGGATGGTGTGTTTCAAGTAAGTCACTCCTGGATTGGATTGCAATATCAGTTTGGTACAAAATATGAATAGTGATTTGATGTTTTCCTTGGATCATTGATTAAATACAAATGAATACTGGGGGAATGAACTTTGATGGACTTGTTATGGGAAATACGATGCTCAGTAAACGAATAATTCACCTGTGGTGCACCATAACATTGGTATCTGTTTTCGGTATCGGAGAATTACTTGCAGAGGAAGTAAGTTTCTCCCAACAAAGACCTCCGATTCAATTACGACGGATTTCAAAGCATGTTAGTTACCCAGGAGTTCAGGGGGCACCCATAGTTCAGGAGTTTTATTTGTGGGTTGAAGTTTCGAAAAAGCTGCAACGATCTATGAAAAAACAAACTTGGCGTATTGATTTTGATTCCTTCTACTGGTCTGGATACCGTGGGTTGGGAAGTTACGGGAGTCAGGGTGCTGAGGTTAAATCCATGCGAATTAGCAGCCCCACCAACGAATCGCGGTATTGGAAAGATCGTTTTGCTGTTGATTCGGCCAAAAAACATTGGATGTTGGTTGTTGGAACCGTTGAGATACCCACGAGAAATGAGTATGATTTTATCGAGGCGATACGTACTCTGGGTGATGATCAAAATTCCCTGAGTGATAGTATAAATGCCGCTGGGGATGGACACGATTCAGTAAGCGACAGCAGTACTGTTTTTAGGGCTGGGCAGAATTCTAATACGAGTAAGTTAGGAGTTACTACCAATGATTATCGGAAAGCAAAAAACAACTACTTGTTGAAGCATCTTTCACCGTCAGCAGGTATTGCTTCTGATAATCATCGGAAAGCAAAAAACAACCAAGTGTCTTGGGAGAGTGGGGATCCAGAGTTGGTGGTTTTTTATTCTATACTCAGATGGGAATCGATAGGATTCCAAAAAGTTAGTCAATCCGTGATACGGGTGGACAAAATAAGCCGGACAACTGCCGTGTTTCATCCATAATAAAAGTAGATTCGAACATTCTTTGGATATGAGAAATAGAAATCAAAAAAGTCGATTTGTAGCCGTGGGTTTGTTGGCCGTAGTATTTTCGTCCTGTTCTGTGTTTATGCCAACGAAGATATTGACAGAAAATACGTTGGTGGAGTGGCGTGAGAATAATATACCGGCAAATGAGATTCAATATCGATTAAAAGGAAGTTTTGAGTTGTTTCGAGAAGTTGATTCCAAGAATGTACGGGTTGAAGGCGGAACCATCAAAAGCTCCAGTGGAAAGGAAGTAGAATCCTTGTTGTTTGTGGATGGTATCAAGGGGGTGAGTTTGGGTAAAATTTCTACGGAAGGAATTCATGTATCCTTTTCTGTGGACGATAATACGGGGTTATATTTTGTAACTAAGGGAGGAAACGAACTTTCATTGGAAGTGGTTGATGGCAAGGTGAGTTACATGGGAGGTCGTTGGTCGATTAAAAACCCTAACGGTGGAGATTTCAATCCGCCACAGTTAATGTATGTGGCATCTTCGAAGAGTAAGATAAAGAATAAGACTACCGTAGTTCGAGGCAGAAGTTTGTAATTGGATGATTGTTAATCGACTTGAATGACCAATCCTTTTAAATAGTGGCCTTCGGGATGGTAGAGGTTTACGGGATGGTCTGGTCCTTGTCCTAATTTGTACAATATTTTGCAATTTCTACCAGTTTCTATTCCAGCTGCTGTAACGGTATTTGCAAACAGCACATCATCAACTACCTGGGAGCAAGAGAAGGTAAATAACAGACCGCCAGGCTTAACGCAATTGATTCCGAGGGCATTGAGTCGTTTGTACCCCATCACTGCTTGGTGTTTTTTATTTAAACTTTTTGCGAAAGCTGGAGGGTCTAGCACTACGATATCGTAGGTATTTAAATGATTTTTAAGGTATTGGAGGACGTCTGCGGTAACGGATTCGTGGGTTTGGTTGTTGGGATTGCCATTTTCGGCGAAGTACAATTCTACGTTTTTATTGGTTAAATCCATGGCCGTAGCGCTAATGTCTACACTGGTTACGTGTTGAGCATGTCCAGCGAGCGCAGCGATGGAAAAACCACCGGTGTAGCAG
>JBJOFM010000314.1:0-6157 GCA_046048755.1 Bacteroidota bacterium
AATCAAGAATTGCGAAATGTTTTTCGCTGGAATTACGCCGGAATTACCCGTGTGAATTTCATTATGGAAAACAAAAACAAGATCGACTTTACCGGTAAAGCCAACATTCTCGCCCAAGCCTCATTCTTAAGAGCATTCTATTTCTTTGAATTGGTAAAGTTCTTTGGAGATGTTCCATTGATTGTTGACAAACGATTGGGGGCCGATGAAGTAACCACCGTTAGCCGTACACCTAAAGCCGATGTTTACAAACAAATTGAAACCGACCTAAGCTACGCCATCGCTAATTTGGATTGGACTGCAGCGGAAAAAGGAAGAATTACCAAAGGTGCTGCTTTAGCACTATTGGGCAAAGTGTACTTGTATCAAGATAAATTTGACGAATCTGCTCAGACATTCCAAACCCTTATCGACCAAAACCAATATTCACTAATTTCCAGTTATAACCAATTATTTACCGTTGCGAATGAAGGTCATAAAGAAACGGTATTTGATGTAGAATATACGGGATCCGAAGGCGGTGGATACGGTTGTTTAATTTGTTTGGAAGGCAATGCTGGCCCAGGATTCCAAGGTATTCGTCAGTACAATGGACCTACTTATGGAGACGGAAATAGTTACAACTTACCCACAAAGAATTTGTACGATGCATTTGCTACGGGGGATATCCGTAGAGATGCTACCATTTTGGATATTGATGCATTTATCGCCAAACAACCACGCCCTCAAGATATCACCTATGCCAAAGGTGCTGGGGGGCACACCGGTTATTACAACAATAAATACATTAAAAAACAAGGCGAAATTGGATTGCCCGATAATGATTTAACCAGTCCTGTAAATTATAAAGTAATTCGTTATGCCGATGTTTTACTGATGGCAGCAGAAGCATATGCGCGAAAAGCTTCTCCTGACGAAACTAAAGCTCGATTGTACCTAAACCAAGTTAGAAACAGAGTAGGCCAACCCGCTTTAAACAATGGCGGTAATTCCTTAATCAACGATATTTGGACAGAGAGACGCTTTGAATTGGCTTGCGAAGGTCACCGCTTCTTCGATTTAGTCCGCACCGGTCAAGCAAGTATTTCTATACCCGGATTTGTTGTAGGGAAGCATGAGGTATTTCCCTTACCCCAAATTGAAATAGATTTAGCTGGAGGTAAATGGCCTCAAAATCCTAATTATTAATAACTACTACTCAGAAAACTAAAAATCATCGAAACCGTTAACCTAATTAATTGAATATGAAATCTATAAAACTATTACTTTTAAGCGCTGTAAGCATATTTGCTTTATCCAGTTGCGAAGATGAACCCAGTTTAGGGACTCCACCAACCGCTGCCGATGCAGAATTTACCTATGCTGCAACCCCGGATAATCCCAACATCATCGAATTTAATGCTAAGAATAAAAGTCTTATCGCTAAATGGGATTTTGGTAATGGGACTCAGGCTGAAGGTCCAACAGTACTAGGAACCTTCCCGCTAAAGGGCACCTATACCGTGACGCTTACGGTTTTCAACTCTGGCGGTAGTGCGTCTTCTTCACAAACGATAACCATTGATCAAGACGACGCAACCTTATTGAACAACCCTTTATACACCATTTTAACTGGAGGAACTGCAGGTAAAGGTTACAAGAAATGGGTAATTGATTCAACTCGTGATGCGCATTTCGGAGTAGGCCCGAATCCATCTGGAGCTGCAGGAGATTTTCCTGAGTGGTGGGCAGCAAAGAAAAATGATAAATCCAATACTGGTTTATACAATGATGCCTTTGTTTTCCGTTTAAAAGGATTTGGATTTGACCAACTTACTCAAGGAGACGTTTACATTAACACCAAGCAAGAAAGCAATTTCCCAGGTGCTACTCCATCGCCCAAAACCGACTTCACCGCTCCTTTTGCTGATCAATTGAATCAAAACTGGACATTAACTTTAGGGACAGATACTACGTTAACTGTATCGGGTAAATCATTTATCGGTTATTATACCGGAGTGAATACCTACAAAGTTGTACGAATGAGTGAGAACGAAATCTATTTGCGATATATCGACGCTGCCAACAGTCAATTGGCATGGTACGTTCGATTGGTTCCAGAAGATTATCCTATTGACAACGGTGGAAACAACGATCCTACTTATACCTTACCTATAGATTTTGAATCTGTAGAACCTAAGTTTACTACATTTGGCAACAGCACGTACGCCATTATTAACAACCCGCATTCAGTAGGCATCAACACCAGTGCTAAAGTATTAGAAACGGTGCACGGTAACGAAACTTGGGCAGGTTTGTACGTAGATATAACCGATAATTTTAATTTTACTACCAGTAAAACTATTACTTTGAAAGTATATGCTCCCGCTACAGGTACCATGCGTATTAAATTAGAAAACCGCAACAACGATAAAGAATTTGTAGAAAAGGACATCGATGTAACCGCAGCGAATCAATGGATTGAAGTGTCAATTGATTTCAGTGATGCAGGATCTACTACCTTCAATCGATTGGTAATGTTCCCTGGGTGGAATGTGGCAAATGCGGGTACCTTTTACTTAGACGATATCAAACAAAAATAATACATGCTTAAATTAAAGCGATTCCTAGTGTTACCTCTATTGTGCATCTCTCTGTTCGTAGGATTGAATTCTTGCGAAGAGAAACCCATTGACCAAGTGATACTCCCACAGAACCTAACTTGGAAAATTGATTATGCAAGTTCTCCAAAAGGCAAAGTAACGGTTACGATGAAGGCCGATAATGCAAATTATTACTCGGCCATTTTTAGCGATCTAAATGGAGACAATGCTATAGAAACCCCCACTGGAATCGCTTCTTATACCTTTGGCAAAGATGGGAACTACCTCGTTACCATTAAAGCTCATACCAGTGCGGCAGACTATATCAAAGCTACGGATACCATTCGTATTGAAGCCGTAACATTGAACGATGGTTACAGTACACCTAGCTCATATTCCGGTTACAAATTGGCTTGGGCAGACGAATTCTCTGGAGAAACCTTAGACCTAAGTAGTTGGGGATTTGATGTGGGAAACGGCTCTGGTGGCTGGGGCAACAACGAATGGCAGTATTATACATCGGGTAATGCCAATTGCACCGTTGCCAACGGTAAACTTACTATCACCGCAAGAAAGGAAAGTCAGGGTGGATATAACTACACATCGGCCAGAATCAAAACTCAAGGAAAACGAGAATTTCAATTCGGAAGAATTGATATCAGAGCTCGATTACCCAAAGGACAAGGCATTTGGCCTGCCCTATGGATGCTGGGCGCTAACTTTTCTTCGGTAGGTTGGCCCGTTTGCGGGGAATTAGACATCATGGAATTAATTGGTCATCAACCCAATCGTGTGCACGGAACCGCTCACTTTGGTGCTGCTCCTCCGTCTACCCAACGCACTGCTTCCTACGGTTTATCATTCGGTAACTTTTCCGATGCATACCATGTCTTCACGTTAAAATGGGAAAATAACTTAGTGGAATGGTATGTAGACGATGTAAAATTCCACACGCTTACCCCTGCCAATACTGGAGGGATCTACCCGTTCAATCAAAAATTCTTCTTTATATTTAACGTTGCCGTTGGTGGTAATTGGCCGGGATATCCCGATGCCACTACCGTATTTCCTCAAACGATGGAGGTTGACTACGTAAGAGTATTCCAAAAAAATTAATCACAAGCTAAGCCAATAGCTTAATCATGGCTGTAGCTTTACAATTTTACGTTAAAACTTGAAAGTTGTATTCATTTTCTTCCTTTGAATTGCCGGATTGTTCGTCCAAAATGAAAAATCTCCAGCTTCTGTGGTTCTCTTCAAATCTTCGGCAACAAAACTTAGCATTTTAGGAATAATCGGCAATCGTATCACCGCGCTCTTGCCCGCAGGTATCCAAACCTTCTTGAATCCAGTTAAATGCATGACCGATGGGGTGATGCTCGCAAACTCATCCCGGAAATACAATTGAGCAACCTCATATCCATCTATTTTCCCTGTATTCGTTACTGTCCATTCGGCCCAAACCGTATCGTTAACTCCTTTGAATTCACCATTTAACGTGAGTGGTGAATGACTGAATTGCGTGTACGATAGTCCATAACCAAAATCATACAAGGGACGATATGCATTGGTACTGAAGTCCACATGAAAATCTTCGGTATGTTTTCTATCGTGTTGAACCACACTTCCACTACTACGTGGATAGGTAAAAGGCAACTTTCCAGACGGGTTGTTTATTCCAACCAAGGTCTTTGCTAATGCTTCCGGACCAAAATCCGATGGCAAATAAGCATATACTACTGCCTGAACTACAGAATCCAGGTCCGTTATTATCAATGGACGATTAAAAAAGCAAACCAAAACAATCTTTTTGCCCATGGCTGCTATTTTCATTACATAATCTCTTTGGGCGCCATCCAATTCCAATGACTCCGTATTTCCTGGTATTTCCGTACCCGGCTCTTCGCCTAAACAAATTACTACAACGTCGGATTTTTTCACGTCCTTAGTTAAGGATTTACTGACTTGTAGGGATTTCAAACTCATTGGATTTTGCTTTTCTGGAAACAGCCAAGATATACCTTGACCAAATTCAGAACAGGCATCGGCTACCGTTTTTCCCAAACCATAATTTTTTGCCAATGCCTCATCTCTTCCCAACCAACTGTGCGTCCAAGCACCGCTAATTAGTGATAAATTATGAGCGGCGGGACCACAAACTACCGCTTTTGTACCCGACTTTAAGGGCAATATTCCCTCATTATTCAATAAGGTTATACTCTGCAATGCCGTTTCTAAGGCATTTTGCTTGAATCTAGCACTGAAAGCATCCGAAAACTGTGTTGCTGGCAAACCCATTGGCGCTAAAAACAGGCCCAATTCTTTTTTCATTTGCAAAATCCTACGCACCGATTGATCAATGCGCGATTCGGGTATTTCCCCATCCTTCACCAAAGAAATTAAAATATCTATAAATTGAAAATCGTTGGGGATCATACTCATATCGATGCCAGCCATTATCGACATTTTCACCGCTTCCCGATAGTCCTTGGCAACCCGATGATTGGCGTGCAACTTATAAATATCCTCCCAATCGGTAACAACAACACCCGTAAATCCTATTTCATTACGTAGAACCTCCGTTAATAATCGATAACTTGTATGCACGGGAATTCCGCTGATTTCGCCGCTATTTACCATGATACTCTTTGCACCAGCTTTAATTGCCGCCTCAAAACTCGGTAAAAAAACATCCCGTAAGTCCCGCTCCGTAAAATAGGCTGGTGTACGGTCCTTACCCGAAAAAGGCGCACTATAACCCATAAAATGCTTTAAACAAGCAGCAACATTATACGATGAAATAGCACCCGAAGTCTGCGTGCCATTAAACGGAGTACCCACAATTTCTTTGGAAAAATTTTGATACCCTTGAACCGCTGCTACACCCATGGTTTTGCATAAATACGGATCCGAACCGTAGGTTTCGAAAAATCTCGACCATAACGGCTGACGTGCAACGTCCAAAACAGGCGAAAAATTCCAAGGAATACCGCTAGCACGGGTTTCATAGGCAGTAACTGCAGCACCCATTTGAACCAAGTCTGGATTCCATGTAGCGGCTTGACCTAACTGCTGCGGAAATAATGTGGAATGCTGCAAGTAGGTTGCTCCGTGAATAGCGTCAATTCCATACAATATTGGAAGTACACCGCTTCGTTGAGCTACAGCCTGAATCTCCCCTATCCATTGCCTCCACTCCTCTTTAGAATGGGTACCCGTACCGCAACCACAATTCAACACCGATCCAATTTTATACTCTGTTATAGCTTTCCTCAGTTTATCCTCATTTAACTTCACTTTACCATCTTTGGGGTTGCAGGTTTCACCTTCCCACAATACCCCCAAATCCACCTGTGCCATTTGACCCACTTTTTCGGCCAAGGTCATCTTGGAAATAAGGGAATCTATATTTTGCGAATACAAATTGCAGGTAACACCCGCCATCATCCAAATAACTAATCCTTTGAATTTCATACGATAATAATTACTATCAAACATGTTCACGCCTTGACTTACTTATTGTAAAGAAAACAATAATTATGCAAACCTGCAACAGGCAAGTAACAATTAATCAG